>JANXXY010000067.1 GCA_025350365.1 Bacteroidales bacterium
TCTCTTCGTTCGGAATGACGAGCAGCTTCAAGTGGAGAGGAGGGGGAAGAGGGTCGGCGAAGCCGCCCTTCTTCCCCCTATATCACACTATGCGAACTGTCATTCCGAACGGAGTGAGGAATCTCATTCAAAGTAAAAGAGAAAGCTCCTGACAAAGCCTTTTATTTTGTATTAGTCATTATTTAAACAAATCCATTTTTACTTATTGAGTACTTTATAATAAAAAGTAAGGGTAAAACTTTTTAGGTACAACATCGGATAATGATATTATTCTATTTAAAGGTTTATCTTCTCAATATGGTTCATTAACATAAGAATAGCCTGTTGTCTTTTTAATAAATAACCGTTTGGAGCAGCTGGATTTCTCTTACGCGGATTTGGAAATGCCGCAACAATCAATGCTGATTCACCGCGCGTCAGTTGACTGGCTGGTTTTTTAAAATAGATACGGGCAGCAGCTTCTACCCCAAAAATTCCATCCCCCATCTCAATAGAATTTAGATACACTTCCATAATTCGTTTTTTGCTCCAAACTACCTCAACCATAAAGGTATAGTATAGTTCCAGTCCTTTACGGGTGTAATTTCTACCCAACCACAGATATACATTTTTGCAGGTTTGCTGTGTAATAGTGCTTCCACCTCGTATGCGTTTGGCTTTTATATTATGTTTTTGTGCCTTTTCAATAGCTTCGAAATCAATGCCAAAGTGATTCTGGAAATTGTTATCCTCAGCCGATACGGCCGCTAATACCATATTTGGTGATATTTTTCCAATGGAGACCCATTTGTGCTTTAAATGGACTTTCGTTCCATCTGCCATTTGCTCGCAAACCCTTTGAAACATTAAAGGCGTGAAAGGTATTGGTATGATCCGGTAAATAAATACTCCGGATATTGTGAATACAAAAAAGAACAGAACTAAGAAACGCAATTTAAGCCAAGGTTTTGAAAGTAAAATTTCAATGTTCATTATGGGAAATACGGTTAATCCGCAAAATTAATCATTTGTTACCATGTTAAACTCCCTACCCGATTAAAAAAGAATTTACACACCTGAACTAAAAAACACAATATAAACACATCTTCGGGAATCATCCCAAAAAGAAAATGGGCTTTTAGATTTCTCTAAAGCCCATTTCATTGGTATGCTAACCCAAATATTTACGTTTTAACAGGTTTCACAGTTTTGGGAGGAACATCAAAGCGAACTGTTTTATCCCACACATTTGCTTCCTTTTTGATATTATCAAGATAGAATGCGCGTAGCATAACAAATATCCATAATTGACAATAGGTAAAGTACATGATAAGAATTAGTCCCAAATTTTGAAAATTATCTTCTTTGTCGAATGATATTGCAAGCATTATTTCGAATATGAATAACACAAACGCCATCAGCCAAACCACCGAATAGGGTCCTAGCAATGGAATGCTAATCACTCCGAACAAGCTCAAAACAAACATGATATCCGAAACGATGATAGCCACAAAGAAAATATAATATAAGGCTAATGTATAAAGTAAATCGAACCGTAAACGCTTATTTACAAAATGAGGTATCAGTTTAAAAAATTTGGCAATCACATAATTATTACCCCTCACCCACCTCACTCGTTGCTTTATCCAAACCTTCCATGTTTCGGGTTCTTGCTCATAAGTGATCGCATAAGGGATAAATTTAATTTTATAGCCAAGTTCGTAAATCCTAATGCTCAATTCGGAATCTTCCGTTAACGCTTCTTCGTCCCAACCTTCGAGTTTCTCAATTAACCAACGCCACATCACAAAATTGGTACCCGGCAAAGTAGCGATGTTGTGCATCTGCCAGCGACCAGCCTGAAGCATGGATTGAAAACTCAATGTCTCTATATTTATGAAACGGGTTAATAAGTTGCGATTCTTATTTACAGTGCGAAATTTCCCGATCACTGCCCCTAAATCCTTTTGCGATATAAGATTAGCCACAAGGTAGTGCAACGACATTGGATCAGGAGTATTATCGGCATCATATATAGCAATAACATCCGATTGGACTTGCTTTACGCCGAGATTTAATGCCCTCGATTTTCCTTTACCACCCTGGCCTTTTGGCACATCATA
This sequence comes from Bacteroidales bacterium, assembly GCA_025350365.1. Taxonomy (GTDB): domain Bacteria; phylum Bacteroidota; class Bacteroidia; order Bacteroidales; family JAAUTT01; genus JAAUTT01. The sequence goes on from JANXXY010000067.1 coordinate 2,103, forward strand.
TAAAACAACACGCGAATCTTTGGCAGCATAACTTTCAATGATTTCTTTTGTTGCATCATTTGAACCATCATTGATAACCATCACTTTTAACTTATCTTTTGGATAGTTAAGATTTAACATGGCTTCGATGGTATTTGCAATAACCTTTTCCTCGTTATGTGCTGGTATCAAAATGGTACAGGATGGAAAATCGTATGATTGCTTATCAACCATTTTCCGCTCTTTCATCGATTTGATGAAATTTATGTATCCATAGATACTAAATATGAATTGATATCCAATCATAAACCAGATTAGAATAACGATTAATAGGAATACGACTTCTAAGATTGTCATAATTTGTAAAGTTGTTAATTTTTTTTATTCAGTTTATTATAATTCATCATCAATTTTCTAAACGTTTCCTTACAATTTTTAAACCTAGGTACATAAAAACCAGCATAATAACTGCTAGTGTCCCATAAATAGCAATAGCACTTACGGACCATAAACTGGTTACATTAATACCATAACTCAATTTATTACCGGTAACTATTTCGACCCTATGTTTACCCATTGGTAAAAAAACTGAGAAACAATCATTTCCTTTCAAAACATCCAGTTGAAAATCCTTACCATCCACTTTCATTGATGTTGGATTTCTGTTTACGGAAACTATTGCTCGTTCAGTACTTTCGTAATTAAACGCCAAATTTCTCATCCCATACTTGATATCTAAAAGATTTCCGGTAAACGATAAAATTTGTGGTTGGAGTTCAACCGTTGAGAACCCCGGCAAATCGCTTGTGTGATATTTAATGGTATGATCTCCGGCAGGTATTAAAAACAAATTCTCCCTGTAACCAATCACTTGCTGTCCATCAACCGTTATTACTTTGAAGCTTTTAGGCAACTGAAGTACAAACGAAAATGGGGAACTTACCTCATACCCGTCATCAGTATATTCATATTCAACTCTACCAGAACTGGCATACGAGAAGAATGACATATCCTGAGGATTGCTCGTTCCTTCGGAAAATATGGTAAATCGGGGTGCACCAATAGAAGCAGAATTTATCAAATGATAACTCTCAATACCAGTCTGAATTACAGTAGGAAATGGAGTAATATCCTCACGATTGCGAAGTTCAAATATATTTATATCAACCAATAATTTTGAAGGATCTTTCATTTTTTGAGAATAAAACTTTCCCATTTCATAATATCGCATCGGACTGGTTGACCATTTGTTAGCAGGATCTTCCACATTCATGAGAAAGTTGTATTTGTTTTGTAACGCCACTATAGCATCAGAATTTACACCATGATTCTCCTTAATTTCCGGAGAAAAGTAAGTATCCATAAACGTTACCATTACACCAAAACCAGGCTTTGATTTTGAAAAATCGGTAATTGTTTTTAATAATCTATCGTGCAATTCAGAAATTTTATCTACTCTATATTTAATAACTTCTGCCTTCGCTTTTGCATTCTGTTTCCAAAAATAATCAGATGAAGGATTAAAAATTTGACGCATATCGAACCCAAATTTCTTTTTAAATTCAGATAATGCCGAAGGGTGCATTGGGGCAAATCGTTCAGGTTCCGAGAATCCGCTTAAACCAGCTTCAAAATATAATTCGGCCAGATTAACCCCATCCCAGTCATAATTTTTCAGAAAAAGAGAATATTCAGAAATAACAGTATTTAAACAATTCTCATCCGTTAAGGCAACCGGATAACGCCAGGACGCCTTATTTGTCTCTTTAGTATTTAAACTCTCTCCCTTATAATTTTTCTCCTGCCATTCCGGATGGTTCTGCCAAAATTTTTCGCTCACATAAGGTGGTTCAAGCCATGCATACACAAGCAATCCATTGGCATGAGCCAAAGTAATGAGACGTTTGTAATCGTAAGTATATTTCTTATAGTCGTTCCATCCACCTATATGTATTACTCTTATTCCCTCTTTCACCCATAACTTAACCAGATTTTCTACACTCGTATTTTTACGATATGCCGGATCGAAAAAAACTTCAAGATTTTCTCTTTTAAAAACAGGACTTAATTGTAAATACCGTTTTATATATTCCATGGCATAAGGATAGTAACTATACCCTAAAGTTGTATTGGGGTCAAAAGCCGTATTAAAATAAAGTATTTTACCTTTCCCGTACGATTTCCCTAAAACAACCGGTAATCCGCTAGTTGCATCTTCACATAGAATTTCGTCATTCTCGTCATATTCAAATTTATAGGCTAACTGACTATATTTCCATGATATAAATTCCTGGGGAAAGTATTTATCGCGTAATAAATGAAGCTTCATTTCGGAATTCAGAAATTTAACTCCAAATTTTTCAATGAGTTTATTTTTTCTGTCCGTGATAAGTTTACCACCACTTTTTACAAATCGTACTATTTCATTACGTTCAAAATATGTAAGTGAATCAACACATGAGTAAGGCACAACCAATAAATTGCAGTATTTTAGGTCTAAATCCTGTCCCAAAAATATCGTATCAACTACTATATTAACACTTTTAAAAATAGAGGCAAGTGAAGATTGGTCATAAAACGCAGCTCCTTTGGCAGACGGGTTCCAGCAAAGATTTACGTGCGCCTCGTGCCAGTCTTTATCTTCAAAAATATCGTTGTACTTATTTCGAACCTCATACATTATTTTTTCTTTCCAGGTAGGTTCTTTAATCTGATAATCTATCCCTTCAGCAATATAATAATCACCTGGCTTTAATACAATATCCTTCGTTACAACCCCTTTTATGCGCTCTGGCGAAGAAATCTTTTTAGTAATATTCCCATCTTCATCAAAATAAGCTTCGTGCAAATAGGAATTATCGATGTCCATTTTGTATACCTGACTTCCCGTTAATATGATCTTTTCTCTCGATCGGACCCAGTTAGTTCCCTCACGCAAATCAATTAACGAAAACCCTTGTTTTTTAATGCCGTCTATTAACTCTTTAAGCAAGTTTAAATCAAGAAACGGATGAAAGAAACACGATACAATACCATCGCGCACCTGATGTATCATTGCAGCGTTTTTAATAATTCTGTTAACATACGCACGACTAGTGTCAGGATTTGTACTTAATGGTACATAGCCTAAATTTTCGGGGTATATCTTTTGACCATAAATATCTTTTTCAATAATATAGGGAAAATATTGACCGTAATCGAAGTTATCAATTACCATTCTCTGTTCCACTACTGTTCCGAAATATTTGGCGAAGGTTTCATAAGATTTAACAGACGCTTCGTAATGAGGTGTTTCCCAAGCAACCGGGTATAATCCATTCTTGAAAAACTCATCGATCCCTAATTCCAGCTTTTTCCCAATATCTTCGACATTTTCGCCGGATATTGGTTTGGCATTGTTTCCATCCCAAAATTCACAATCGTCTGTTGAAATTCCTTTGTATTGATGCGTTACTCCATGCATAACAATACTTCCTCCGTTTCGAACCATATATTTCAATGCATCAACTAATTCGGGCCGATCAGTTAATGTAACACGCCTGTCCTCGCCGGGATTAACATAAATTGGAACTACGCCTACCAGAAATGGCTCTCCCCGTTCTGCAAAAATATCTGCTATTTCACGAAGTTTATTTGGATCATGTAATGGTGTTACATCCTCGATGCGGATGATTGCTTTGTGAATTTCCTGATGCTTTTCATTAAGTATATCGTGTAGTTTATCGGCAAAAAGCAAATAGCGGTCGGTTTCATTTGCAGCTACGAATGGTAAATCGGCAACATATATCAAATTTCCCGATTTAACCATGTAAGGCATTTCTTTTTTGGGTTTAACTGATAAAGCTGTAGCCCAGACCTCGACGGCACTTTTATTTGTAATTTGAATCAGGTTCAAATCAGGTGCCCCTTTGGTAAATATCGCATTTCCAGCCTTTATAGAAGTAAATGATGTGTTTTTTTCATAGCGTGAAACCGAAAAACCAAATTTATTTTGAACATTATGTCTTTTACTGAATTGTTCAAATCCTGAATTAAGCCAAATTACTGGTTTTGTTGTGCTAAAAATATCCTGATCAAATTCGGAAGGAACCTGATAATTTCCTGAAAACCCGATATAAAATATATATTCGTATTTATCAATATCGTGTGGTTTATAACTGGTTACTCCTATAATGTTTACAGTAGTTTTAAAATGCCCTAAAAGTTGAGCCATTTGTCGGCCATAAGCTGTTGCAAAGCTTTTAAGGTTATAGTCGCCTTCCACAACAACTAAAACTTTTTTAACGGGGTAATTTTCAGCGTTTATAATATTTGCTGATAAAAATATTATCAGAAAATAAACGAGAATTTTTTTCATCTATTTGTTTTTTAAATATTTAATAATTATCGGGGAATAAATTCATCGACTACTTCATTCGAGAAACCAAAATAGTTTTTAATAATCTTAATCGTTCTAAACGAGGATAATCCATCTCCGTAAGGATTTACAGCATTTGCCATCTTTTTGTACTCCTCCTCATCCTCAATTAGTTTAAGTGCAGCAGTGTAAATGGTTTCTTCTTCCAAACCTACAAGTTTAACTGTGCCGTAATCAACCGCATCAGGTCGTTCAGTAACATACCGTAACACCAAAATGGGAACACCAAAATGAGGTCCCTCTTCCTGAACACCTCCTGAATCAGTAAGAATAAGGTACGATTTTGCCATCAAATTTACAAAATCAAGGTAATCTAAGGGCTCAATAAGAAAAACGTTTGGCATATTCTTTAAAATTGGCTTAACAGCTTCCCGAACAATAGGATTTAAATGCATAGGAAATATAAACCTAAAATCCGGAAATTTCTGAGCTAGACGTTTTATCGCAGAAGCAGCGCCTTCCATGGGTTTTCCCCAATTTTCCCTACGATGCATGGTTACCAATACTACTTTCTTTTTCTTGTCTGCAATTTCATTTAATATTGGAATTGTAAATTGATATTTTTCTATTACTGAATACTTTAAAGCATCAACAACGGTATTTCCCGTTACAAATATTGTTTTTGGATCAACGTTCTCCAACAACAAAGATTTCCGGGACGTGTTTGTGGGTGCGAAATGCAGATCGGTAATGCAACCTGTAATTCTGCGGTTTATTTCTTCTGGAAATGGATTTGCTTTATCGTTGGTTCTCAATCCGGCCTCGATATGCCCAACCGGAATTTGACGGTAAAAAGCGGCAAGACTTCCAATACAGGTAGTTGAAGTATCACCTTGAACTAACACCATATCAGGTTTTTCCTTTTCAAGAACCTCATCAATACCGGTAATGATTTTAGCTGTAAGGCTTGCTAATGTTTGTTTTGGAGCCATAATATCCAAATCATAATTTGGTTTAATTTTAAAAACTTCCAAAACCTGATCCAGCATCTGACGGTGTTGCGCAGTTGCGATAGTTAATACATCAAAATACTCAGCATTTTTTTGCAATTCCAGGATAATAGGAGCCATTTTTATAGTATCAGGCCGGGTACCGAATATGACCGCAATCTTCTTTCGATTCATTTCTTCAATTATTTAATTGTTCTATATATTTAAGGCATTGTAAATTAATACTATTCAATTTAGGAGCTGACAAATTTACTTCTTTTAAAATCCAAATATCATTCTATTCCTAAAAAATCAATTTTTAAATCTTTGATTTTTAATTGGATTTTATGGGGATTTCGAATTTCAATACTTATAAGATGCCCCTCTTTATCAGGTATTTTCTCGAGGTCGTATATGTCTTCATCCCTATAGGCGGACCATCCAAATTCATTTTTTAATGGAACCATAAACTCCCCCAAATTTTTTCTCGAACTAACAAGTTCTGTTTTCTTGTCAGTTTTATAAATACTTGTTAAGATATTAGGAAGTGAGGCATTATTTATACCGTCACATGCCGCTTTAAATGATATTCTTATAACCAATTTAATATAGTTTTTGGGTGGCTTAAAGTCCTTCACTAAATTTTCGCTTGCGCCGTCGTGCCTAATTACAAAAACCTTGTTGTTTGAAATTGTCTGAATCTCTGTTGGATTCACATCATAAATATTTTCACTTGAAGGGAAAAGCTTATTATTGTGACATACATAATTATTTACAGTTTTAAAGTTTTCTCTGATTTTTGCATACTTTGAAGTTAATGCTTCATCATTTGATTCCTGCAAATTCATCTCAGGCTTAATGATATATAACTGCTCACCACCAATATACTTATCCCCATACGAATAATCATTAATGTCCCTGTTTGTTAACATAAAAGGAGTATGGTGAATATTCCGAAACGACCTGCATGTATCTAAAACATCACCTAGCCACGGAACATAACGGGGATAATATTTTAAATGATAATTCTCCTTCAGCAGCGCCAATATAGTGGGGGCAATATTTAAATGTGAATTTACCGAATTAAACCTGATAGGCTCAGTTAATAAAGGAGAGTAAATAATTAACGGTACATTAAAATCGTCAATCTCATTTCGAGCGGGGTAATATCCGTGATGATGGTCGCCTGTAATTATAAAGATGGTGTTTTTAAATTCGTTTTGTTTTTTATAATGTGAAAAAAAATTACGCAGACAATTGTCGCTAAATAAACAACTTCCCCAAAGTTCTTTATAATTTCTGAGATTTCTTTTTTGAGCATCTGATAAATTTCGTCGTACCATTTCTTTCTCAAATAGCTTCTGGTATTCAGCCATTTGATCAAAAATAAAGGGTGTATGAGTTGTTAAAGTAAGATATACACTAATGTATGGTTCATGTTTTATGGATTCGAGCACCTCGAAACTAAAATTAAATAACGCATCATCGGGATATCCGGCTGACAGACCTTGCTTATCAACTCCCATCATCTTATATTTATTGCTGAATTTAGATGAGATATAATCAACTCCCTGCAACCTCATGAATCCTCCGAAATTATCAAAATTAATTTCGCCCCCCGAAAAATAATACGCCCCCCAATTATTTTTTTTAAGAATTTTAACAAGTGATATATGCTCCGGAGGCTGTGTTAACAATGTAAACCCGCGATCACCAAAAGGTAACGATCCAATGATGGATGGTAAAGAAGCAAAAGTGCCCTGTCCGTTACTGAGGCAATTATACCATGATAAACTATGATTGGATAATGAGTCCAAAAACGGAGTAAAACTGCCTGCAATCGCATCCCTGCCACTAAAGTCGCGAGAAAGCCCTTCGAAAATAATAATCACAATATTTGGTACCGTATCGTTGTTCCTGAAAAAGTCCTTCAAAACATTTTTAGAATCATCTATGTGCAGAAACGGATACTCCGGATCGACAAACCGGAATTGGTTTAACGTTTGATATTCTGTAATTGCCCTTAAAACTTCAGCCTGACTTTCAACCTGTTTGTGGGCATTTTTGTAAAGATAAGTATAGCTGTCATAAATAAAGTAATGTAACTTATTATTGACCAAGTAAAAATTCTGTATCTGCTTATAATTAGGAGTATTAGGTCTCGAAAACCGAATTAATATTACCGAAATAATCATTAATGACCCAAACGTTAGCACAACATATTTATTCCAGCTTTTCTTTTGATTCAAAAATATACTTAAAGCAATATAAATCACAATATATACCATTAAAGGAAAAACTAGCATAAACCGACCAGTGACTTCATTAACGGTTGTAGAAATTGTATCGGTAAACGAACGAACATAAAGCTCGTGATCGAACGGAATTAGGCGCTCAAGGTAAACAACTAATAGTCCAAAAAATGTAAATATTGTTATAATGTTAAGGAAATGCAGAAAATAGCAGGCTACTTTTCGATTGATCAGATAAATCAATAAGAATGGTAAAAAGAACAATGCACAATATATGAGCCATGTAAACGTATCATAAAAAATACATTTTGATAAAACGCTCAGAAAACTCTCTCTAATAGTAAGTTTAATCCCTGCTGTAAAATACTCATATATCCGTAACAGGTAAAATATAATAAGTAGGGCAACATTGACTTTTAGATACTCGGTAACTCCATTTTTTACTCTGTTCATTAAACCAGATTTCGGATTTTGAAAACACAAATTAAATCACATTTCTCTTATTATTACAATAATCTTAACTATGATATAAATTATGCTTCATCTACCAAACAAATTTTTGATTATTCAGCTTTAGTTCTTGTTACAAATTGATTAAGAAAATCAACTCAATTTGGTCGTTAGACTGATCCCTAAATTAGCCGCTTAATTTTTCAGTAAGTGCTTTTGATGATTTTGGGGGTAAAGCTTTTCTAATAAATTTACCATTATCATTGTAATAAATTGTTAATCTCAAGGCTTCATGTTTGAGTATAACCTCGTAACTTATAACTCCATTATTGTTTACTTTAAACGCTTCTAAAATTAAGTAATCAGCAAAATTTGTTGCAATATCATTAGTAATCTCTTTCATCAATTCATGCGGTTTAATAGCCGTTTTTGTAATTGCTCCAACTGATCCAAAAAAAATAATCACTATAAATGCTATGGAAACCAATTTTTTCATCCGAATTTTCACACAATTATTTATTTTCTGTCATAAAATAATACTTGAATGAAAACTCCGTTTAATGAAAATTATTTCAAAATAAACGAAGCCTTCATTCATGCATTTAAACCATTACTTTTGAGCTTTTTCTACTGGTTTTTGTGTTACTTTTTCAGCCTTTGCTGACCCTTTGGCTTTCGTTTTACCAGCTTTATGTTTCTTTTTACCCGCCTTTGTTTCAGTTTTGACCTTTTCCTTTACTACAGGTGGATTTTGTGCCACTGCCATGCCGCCAAGAAATGCAACTATAACCATTATTGATAACAACTTTTTCATGATTAAATTATTTAAGTTAATACTTCTTGATTTAAAATATGCTCAAACGTATTAACCAATTCTGATTTAATTCTGAAGCAAACCAATTTTATTTAACTGGAAAAATCAAAACAACCGAATGTTGTTCCTCATGGTAGTTATACGAAATATTTATTTGATAGAAATCACATATCTTTTTAACTATGGCAAGTCCAAGTCCCAATGAATCTGAACGTTTACTTACTTTTTTAAATCGGTTAAATAATTCTGAAGTATTTTCATTCAAAAAGTTTCCCGAATTTGTAATTGATAGTGCCGCTTTGGATAGCTCAATTCGGATAAAACCTCCTTCGACGTTGTGCTTGATTGAATTATTAATGAGGTTCGTAACCAGTATTTCTGTTAATGTATGATTCATTATGATCGCAAAAGACTCCTCCAGATTAGTAGTTATTATTAACTTTTTATGTTCAATAAACTCCTCATAAGATTTTAAAGTCCGTTCAATCACCTTATTTAGATATACCTGTTCAAGGTTTTCGAACTGATTGTTCTCAATTTTGGTAATAAGAAGGAGCCCCGAGTTCAATTTCGATAACCTCGTGATGGCCTGATTAATTGCCTGTATAGTTTCCAGCTCAGTTGATCCAAGGTTTTCCGATTGAATTAATAGCTCGAGTTTAGATTTAATGATTGCCAAAGGGGTCTGAATCTCATGCGATGCATTTTCAGTAAATTCCTTTAAATTAAAAAAATCGTGACGTATTTTTTCTGACATAGAAAGCAATACATGGTTTAATTTTTCAAATTCAGTTACATTCGTCTGTGGAAAATTCATTAATATATTATTCTTAACATCGTAACCATTTATAACCTTAATAGTTCCATAAAAAGGCAGCCATAATCGACGAGAAATTATATAATTTATAATAATCAATACTAAGAGTAACGAGAAAAACATTATAAACATCACCTTTACAATAGTTTGCATTAAAATATGTGTTTCGCTTAAAGGATGTAAAATTGCAATGGTATAACCTCGTTGAATTGAGTTATCGGCAACTCGCATAAACCGATATTGGCCATAATCATTCTGAATTGTATCGAAAATCAAGGTATCTTTCAATGAAAAAGACTTTCTCAAATAGCGATTGTATAATACAACTTCAATTTCATGTCCAAATCTGTTAGAATAATCAGGAATATTAATATTATGTTGTATTTCTTCTTCAATAATTACCTTTTCAAAGTAAAGATTTTCGTCGACTTGTTTGTAAAAAACAATCTTAAGAACTTCAAAAAATACAATCCCACCAACCAAAAATACAATGATTGCGGAGCTAAAATAATAAACTGATGTTTTGGCAAGAAGTTTCAAAAAATACTTTTATATATTGATATTAAATTTATAACCTGTTCCATAAATTGTTTGAATGTAGTCGTTACCTCCTTTGTCAACCATTTTACGCCTGAGATTTTTTATGTGCGTATAAATAAAATCATATGAATCAAGCAAATCCACATTGTCCCCCCATAGATGTTCCGCAATAGATTCTTTCGTAAGAACCCTGTTTTTGTTTGACAAAAAGAAAATTAACATATCGTATTCCTTTTTAGTCAATGTAAGCATTTGATTATTTATAAATACTTCGAAATTATCGGGATTAATCGTAATTTCATTGCAAATGATTTCGTTGCTCCCATTAAAAGAACGGCGGCGAATCAACGATTTAATTCGCGCATTAAGTTCAGATAAATGAAATGGTTTTGTAAGATAATCGTCGGCCCCTATTTCCAAACCATCTATTTTATCATCAAGCGCATTGCGAGCCGAAATAATAATAATTCCGGCATTTGACTTATTTTTTTTTAGCTCTTTAATGATGTGTAAACCACTCCCGTCTGGCAAACCAATATCTACAATAACACAATCATATTTGTATAGATTAACCTTTTCGCTTGCTTTCGCATAAGTATAAGCCAATTCACAAAGGTATCCTTCCTGTTTTAAATAATTTTCAATAGATTCAGCCAGAGCAATTTCATCTTCAACAATTAGTATTTTCATGAACTTCAAGTTACAACAATATGCGTATTGCCATTTTATTAATATAAAAGTAAAATCGTAAAAAATTAGGTTACAGTATTAATTATCTATTCGTTCGTTGTTCATGTAAATTTACAACGATTAATTTCAAATAAAATGATACTCGTAAACAATATTCGAGCATAGGCTATTTACACTATTATGCCATTATGGCATAAGATAAATAAATAAATCAGCCATTTTGTCTCTTTTTAGTCATTGGTATATAAATTGAATGATGTTAAGCATAAAAACAATTAAATTATAGGAGGATTAAACTATGTTACAATTGTAAGATTTAACAGACCTGCTTTGGCAGATGATTTTTTCAGATCAAGTTTATTAAGCGATTTATTTGATAATCAAACCCATTTTAGTACACCGGCAGTAAATATAGCTGAAAACGGAGATGATTTCAAAATTGAAGTCGCTGCACCAGGGTTAGATAAAGATGATTTTAAAATCAATCTGGATCACAATGTTCTAACTATTTCGTCTGAAAAAGAAACCGAAAATGAAGACAATAAACCCGATTTTAATCGTAGAGAATTCAATTATAGCTCATTCAGACGCAGCTTTACTTTGCCAGGTTCCATAAATACTGAAAAGATTTTGGCAACACACAAAAACGGTATCCTAAGCATTCAAATACCTAAGCGTGTAGATTCAAAAGTTAAACCAGCCCGGGAAATTACCATTGCTTAATTTCAGCTTTTAAAAAGCCATCCATTCCGGATGGCTTTTTTGTTTTTTAATACCAGAACAATCACACATTTTAAATAGTATCTTTACGCCCGTCGATCAAGCATTTATAAAACGAATAAACATGAATTTCAAATATTATTTCTCTCTTGTCTCAGGTATATTATTAAGCATGATTTCTTTGAACATCGGTGCGCAAACCTCTGTTGCTGCTGATGGGAAAACTACCATTAATAAATATGACAACTGGCATAACCTCGACTCTAAAGTTAATAAGATTCAGGGAATTAGTACCGATGAAGCATACGAAAAACTTCTAAAGGGAAAAACCATGAAAAGAGTCATAGTTGCTGTTATTGATGGCGGTGTAGACATAAATCATGAAGATTTAAAAGGGAAAATTTGGGTGAACGAAGGTGAAATACCAGGGAATGGCATTGATGATGATCATAATGGGTACATTGACGATGTGAACGGATGGAATTTCATTGGAGGCAAAGATGGTAAGAACGTTAAAGAAGAAACTGCAGAGATAACAAGACTTTACCTAAAATTTATCGAAAAATTCGATGGTGTTAAAGAATCTTCATTATCAGGAGCTGACCTGGCTGAATATCGATATCTTGAAAAAGCGAAAGAAAAATACTTAGAAAAAGCCAACAAATCAAAGCGCGATTTTGCTGATATTGCAGCCTTTTCAAATGCATTCTGGTTTTCTGACAGTGTAGTGATAAGTATTTTTAATAAAACAGATTATACTTTTGCTGATATTAAATCGATTAACCCTGGAAATGACAAACGCCTGATCTCAATAAAAGCCTTTTTATCTGAGATTTATAAAAAAGGGTTTGATCGAAACCAATTTAAAAAATACAATGATTATATTAACATCAAAGCCAATTATCATTATAATACCGATTTCAATCCCAGAACAATTGTTGGTGACAACCCCGAAATTTGGGACAACCAACCGTATGGCAACAACGATGTTATAGGAAGTTCTCCTGATCATGGAACTTTTGTAGCTGGAATCATTGCTGCAAACCGACACAATGATATTGGAATTAAAGGAATTGCCGATAGTGTTAAAATAATGGTTATCAGAGCTATTCCTGATGGAGATGAAAGGGATAAAGATGTTGCTAATGCAATTATTTACGCTGTAAAAAATGGTGCACAAATAATTAATTTAAGTTTTGGAAAAGATTTTTCGCCACAGAAAAATTTTGTTGATGATGCACTCAAATTCGCAGCTTCAAAAGATGTTCTTATTATTCACGCGGCTGGCAATGATTCTGAAAACACCGATACGCTCGAGCGGTTTCCGAACAATACCGATAAAACAGGTAATAAAATCATGGAAAACTGGATGAATATTGGTGCTTCGTTTCAAAAAAAGAATAAAACCTTACCCGGTGATTTTTCTAACTATGGTAAAAAAACAGTAGCGTTTTTCGCGCCTGGTGTTAGTATCTATTCTACACAACCTGGTAATAAATATGGAGTTATGGATGGTACAAGCTTTTCTGCTCCGATGACCGCCGGAGCTGCAGCGCTTATTAAATCGGCTTATCCCGCCCTTAATGCCTCCCAAATAAAAGAGATCTTAATGAATTCAACCCTTAAATATCCAAGGCTGAAAGTTTATCAGCCAAATCAAACCAGCAAGGAAAAAAATAAAGTCCGTTTTGGTACCCTATCCATCACCGGAGGGGTATTAAATGTTTATAATGCCTTGGAACTAGCTGGTAAATATAATACCATGCAGATACTAAAATAGAAATTTTATAACCGAAAAATAGGCAAAATTTATTTATCAATTTTCAATCTTTCCTGTACGTATCCATCGAAAAATTTAATGTATACCTTATGTACGCTAATATCCTTATGGTAACATGCCGGAATCTCTTCAAAGGCAATAGCAAATGCACTACCTGTTAGTTTTTCTAAGGAAGAAAGTGAAGTTTCAATTTTGGCATCTAATTCTGTAACACCTGATTTTAAATACACTGATAATTTATCTGCATCGCTTATTGAAGCATATCCGTTACTTCTAACGGTTATATGTAATTTACAATTGATATCATCACCGACAGTAACTATATTATCGGTCTGATTAACAACATTGATTGCTAAAGTACTCTTAGCTTGCGAACTAGCATAAGACAAATAAGTTTGAAATTCTCCTAAATAGATACCTCCTATTAAATCAGACGACCAAAATTTTCCATTATCCGTTCGGTCAGAACGTTCCAATTTCTTGTAACCTGTGACATCAATAAAAGACAGGTTATTCTTTTTGCC
>JANXXY010000116.1 GCA_025350365.1 Bacteroidales bacterium
GCTAAAACCTTCGGAATACGGGTTTATACTGTGGGTGTTGGCACACGGGGTACGGCTCCATATCCGATAGAAACTCCATTTGGTATTCAATTTCAAAATATGGCGGTTGAAATTGATGAGGCCGTACTTACCGATATTGCAAAAATGACCGACGGCAAATATTTCCGTGCGACTGATAACGAAAAGCTTCGGGATATTTACAAAGAAATTGACACACTTGAGAAATCGAAAATCGAAATAAGTGAATACAGTAAACGAACAGAAGAGTATTTATGGTTTGCCATTATAGCAGGATTACTACTGGCAGTTGAGCTGATATTACGTTTTACTATAGTGAGAACGATACCTTAAAAGAGTCGCAAGTATCAAGTCGTAAGACTAAATACTACTTTTTAAAGAACTATAAAATTAAGAAAATTATTCATATTTAATTAAAACACTGAGATTTATGTTTCAGTTTGACCATAGCGAATTATTGTTTCTTTTGTCAGTCATTCCTCTGATTGTATTGTTGAATTGGTTTTCGAACAAACGAAGAAAAAAACTTTTACAGGATTTCGGAGATTTAGAAATTATAGAACAATTAATGCCTGATCGTTCTAAATCCAGGCCTGTTGTGAAATTAATTCTTTTTTTATCCGCACTTTTCTTTTTTATTTTAGGATTAGCCGGTCCCCAGTTTGGAACAAAGATGCGGGAAACCAAACGTAAAGGGGTTGAAATTATCATTGCCCTCGACGTCTCTAACAGCATGCTGGCCGAGGATATACAGCCCAATCGGTTGGAAAGGGCGAAACAGTCCATATCCAAGCTTGTTGATCAGTTACGAAACGACAAAATCGGATTGATTGTATTTGCAGGTGAAGCCTTTACTCAACTGCCCATTACCACCGATTATGTATCGGCCAAAATGTTTCTTTCCAACATAACGCCCAACATTGTTTCGGTGCCGGGCACAGCGATTGGCTCCGCTATAAATCTGGCAACAAAATCGTTTACACCGGAGGGAAAGAGTGATAAAGCAATCATTATCATTACTGATGGTGAAAATCATGAAGACGATGCAGTGGGCGCTGCAACATCTGCCAGAGAAAAAGGGATTTTTGTTCATACCATCGGTATTGGCTTACCTAAGGGCGCTCCTATTCCAATAGAATCAGGCAAAAATCAGAAAAATTATTTAAAAGACAACGAGGGAAATGTAGTAATCAGTAAATTGAATGAAGTATTGTTACAACAAATTGCTACTGCCGGAAGCGGCATTTATATTAGAGCAACCAATACTCAGATAGGTCTGAATACTATTTTTGATGAAATTAGTAAAATGAATAAGACTGAGTATAAGGCTAAAAGGTATTCTGAATACGAGGATCAGTTTCAATGGCCGATTGGCATAGCCATTCTATTGCTGATCATTGAGATGCTTGTACTTGAGCGTAGAACAAAATTGTTCCATAAAATCCATTTGTTTCAGGTTAAAAAGTAATGATTATGAGGACTATAATATTAATAACGATTTCGCTTATATCTCTTTCGGTTTTCGGGCAAACCGAACGAAAATATATTCGGAGTGGTAATAAGCTTTATGATGAAAAAAAATACACTGATGCGGAATTATCCTACCGAAAAGCGCTGGATAAAAAACCGAATTCGTTTGAATCGTCCTTTAACATAGGTAATTCGCTATATAAAGAAGGTAAATTCCCTGAAGCAGCTAATCAGTTTAGCAATCTTACTGATGCTACAAATGATAAGGATAAACTAGCAAAAGTTTATCATAACTTGGGCAATTCATATGTAAAAGCCAAAAAACTTCAGGAAGGCATTGACTCATATAAAAAGGCATTGATTCAAAACCCTTCCGACAAGGATACTAAATTTAACTTATCGTATGTTCAAAGGCTTTTAAAACAACAGAAAGAACAGAAAGACAAGGATAAACAGGATAAAAAAAATGATCCGAAAGATCAGAAGAAGGAAAATAAAGATAATAAGGATCAACAAAAAAAAGATCAACAAAAAAAACAAGATCAGCAAAAGCAAGATCAGCAAAAGCAGGAAAAAAAGATTTCCCCACAGGATGCGCAGCGAATGCTTGATGCTGTTCAGAATGATGAGAAGAAATTGCAGAAAAAGCTGGAGGAACAAAAAGCCAGCGGGGAAAAAGTAAAAGTTTTAAAGAATTGGTAATAAACAATATGATATGAAGAAACTTTTTGTATTGTGTTATTTTTTAGGATGGTTAGGCTGGACATCAGCACAAAATGTGCAATTTACTGCTCAGGCTCCTAAAGTGGTGGAAGCCGGAGAACAATTTGAAATGGTATTTTCGATAAACGGTGATCCTTCTGATTTTCTTGTCCCTAAAATAACAGATTTCAGGATATTGTTCGGTCCAAGTACATCGCAAAGCACAAGTACTCAATGGGTAAATGGGAAGGTAACAACTTCCTCCAATTATTCATATAGTTACATTATGATTGGCACTAAACCGGGAAAATACCTGATTGGACCTGCCGAGATAACTGTAAATGGTAAAAAGTATAAGTCAAATCCTTTAAATATTGAAGTTGTTGCGAACGCATCAGTAAATAAGCAAACCGGTAATGCAGCAACCAATTCAAATCAGGAAAATACAGCCTCCGGGCAAGTTTCAAACGAAGGAGACATCTTTATCAGAGTTATTGTAGATAAAAAGAATGTGTTTCTTGGTGAATACCTTGTTGCTTCGGTAAAGCTTTATTCAAAAGCCAACATTTCGTCCATCGACAATGTTCAGTTTCCTGCTTTTGACGGTTTTTTTAAACAGGATATAGAAACCCCTCCTCTTCGAAGTCTCGAACGCGAAACCGTTAACGGAGAAATATATGGAACCGGAATCATTAAAAAATTTATTTTGATACCGCAAAAAACCGGCGAGTTAAAAATAGATCCAATGACAATGAATTGTTCTATTCAACAGCAAGTAAAAAATCGTCGGCGCGGTGTTTTTGATGATTTTTTTGGGGCAACTGTTCAAACGGTTCCTCAAAAATTAAAAAGCAAAACTATATCGGTGAATGTAAAGCAATTGCCTGGTGGTAAAACCGATTCGTTTAATGGAGCCGTAGGTAAATTTAATATGGATGCAAAAACTGATAAGACTTCGGCAAAGACAAATGATGCAATTACTCTTAAAGTTACTATATCAGGAACAGGAAACATTAAACTTATTGAAGCTCCTAAAATTAACTTTCCTCCCGATTTTGATTCGTACGATCCTAAAGTAAATTTAAATACCGGGGTTGCCGATGGCGGAGTTACCGGATCCAAAACATTTGAATACCTTATTGTTCCCCGCAATCCGGGAGAATTTCGCATTGCTCCCCTCGCCTTTACCTATTTCGATGTAAGTTCAAATCAATACAAGACAATTACATCGAAGGAATTTGTTTTTAATATCGAAAAAGGCGAAAGTTCTCAGGCAACTACAGTAGTTAGTGGTCTTTCGAAAGAAGATGTGAAGTATATTGGAAAGGATATCTTTTTTATAAAAACTAACAATTTTGCAGTTTCACCTAAATATGAATCCCTTTATACCAGCATATTGTGGTATTCAATTTATATTGTTAGTTTATTATCATTTATAACTGTTGTTTGGTTTCGCCGACGCAACATCATGATAAATTCCAATGTTGCTCTGGTTAAAAACAGACGAGCCGATAAATTTGCCACGAAGCGTTTAAAGCAGGCAAAAATTCATCTTGATGCTAAGGAAAACGAAAAATTCTACGAAGAATTGCTTAATGGTATCTGGGGCTATTTAAGTGACAAACTAAATATTCCATTGTCAGAATTATCAAGAGAAAATGCTCGTGAAATGCTCGAAAAACATAATCTTACACCGGAAATTATACAAGACTTTGTGCAATTAGTTGATAATTGCGAATATGAACGTTATGCACCACCTTCACAAAGCATTTCGATGCAAAATGATTATGACAAAGCGATTGATTTAATGTTAAAACTTCAATTGAAATTAAGATGAAACGATTATTATTTTTTATAGGATTACTAATTTGTGCGATGAATGTAAACGCATTCGATGCTAAAGAATTAATCAAACAAGGTAACGATTTCTATTCCAAAAATGAATTTGAACAGGCCTCAAAAAAATATCAGGCTGTAATAAATTCCGGATATGTTTCTTCTGAACTATATTATAATCTTGGAAATACCTTTTTCAAACTTCATAATATCAAGTCGGCCATTTTGAATTACGAACGAGCCAAACTTCTCAATCCTGGCGACAAATCGATTGATTTTAACCTGGAATTATCCAGAAGTTTTGCCATTGATAAAATTGAACCTCTGCCTGATTTATTTTTTGTTTCGTGGTATAAATGGCTTCGGAATCGCCTCTCAACGAATGACTGGGCTATTCTAAGTGTATTTTCTTTTTTTATTACTCTCTGCTCTTCACTTCTTTACCTATTAACGTATAAAATTGGCTTAAAGAAAATTGGCTTTTGGATAGGAAGTGTTTGTCTGGCCATTTCATTCATCTCTTTTGTATTTGGATTTCAATTACAAAAAATGCAAAGCGCACAAAATACGGCCATAATTTTTACACCGGCAGTTACACTGAAAAGTTCACCGGCTGAAAGTGGAACTAATCTGTTTATTTTACATGAAGGTACAAAAGTTGAAATATTGGATAACGTGGGTGACTGGCGTTTTGTAAGTATAGCCGATGGAAATAAAGGATGGGTGAAAATTGGAGATATTGTTGTTATTTAAATAACATTAAAGGTAATTCAGTAAAATTCCTGACTTTATTACCTAAAACCTCCAAAAACCCACAAATCCTTAGGATTTACGCACATTACAGGAATTTTATAAGGGTTAGCAATGATTTTTTGCTCTTTTACTCCAAAAATGAATTTGCTTAACGTAAGATTTCGTTGCAACTGGGTTATTATCAGATCTGCATTAATAGAATGCGCATATTCATTAATTTCCGTACCAAAGTTCAGCTTGCCATTGGTAACAAACACTTCAAAGCTAAGGCGTTTAGTTTCAAGCATACTTTTGGCATAATTCAGATTATTAGTGATATTTTTCAGAAATACCCTATCAGTGGTATACATTTTAATGAGATGCAATTTAAAGTCGTAAAATTTACTGAAATGCAACACATAGCTTAGAATTTCTTTGTTTTCAACCCGATAATCAATTGGATACACAATATCAATAAATTTGTCCTTAGTAGGAGGTTTTTGAACAACTACAAAAGGAGACTTGGATCCTTCGATTATTTTAATCGCTCTGCTTCCGGTATATTTTTGAACTCCTTTTACGCCGTCAGTCTTCATAACTACAAGGGCGCAATCAGATTGTGAGGCAATATCACTAATAGTATTAAAAATATTGCCAATCAAAGTAATTTTGGTGACATTAATACCATGCTGGCGCATTGTGGATTCTGCAATTTCATTTAATTTCGATACGGAAGCTGCTTCTTCATTTTGTTGGTTGATAATATGCAGCAAGGATATATTTAAATTCATTACCTTCGCAATATTGATAGCATGTTGCAATGCATAACCCGAAGTTGCAGTAAAATCCATCGGTACCAATATATATCTGGTTGAAGTGTCCATATTATTTTGATTTTAAATAAATTTTCATATTTATTGTCAGAGAATACATTAAAAAACTTAGCTAATATACTAATTATAATTTTAGACTTCTGATTTTTATCAATTTATACGGTTTTTTTATCTGAAAGTTTATATTCATGAATTTTTTTTTAATTTTTTTATCTTCATTACTAAAAAAGTTTCGATTAATTAATACCAGGCTTTGTATTTTACTGATCCTATTTTGTACAAATTCGTTAAGTTTATTTTCAAAAAGTAATGAAAATAACGATGACAGTTGTCAGTTAATTTTATTACATGAAACTCTTAAGCCATTAGAACTTAGAAAAGCTGTTATATATTATTCGGCTTCCAGATTTTTAGTTAGAAAGGATTCATTATGTTTTTATTATTCAACAGTCTCTTCGGATATAGACACGATAATTTTTAATGGTCCATGGAAGTATCCGGTTTACCTAAAACTAAACTTAACGTTTACCGATTTAACACGAAGCAGCAATATTTTTAATTATGATTCTCAAATAAAAAAATGGGAAGTCTCCGTCCTTGACAGTAGTTTGATAGTAAAACATAAACCAGTTGGAGATGATTTTAAGCGAAGAAACTCCTTAAATGGTTTGGTTCTTATAATTAATACTGCCATTGAAATGTTCCTTGCCTTAATCATATCACGATTATTTGGCTGGTCTCATTTATTGGTATTTATGGTTTTAGCTGCAAATATTGCAGCATTCCCGGTATATATTTTCTCCATTCCGGATCTTGTTTTGCGCGAATCGATCGTGGCTACTATTAAATTACTGGTAATGTTGGTTATCGGATATCGAAAAATTAAATATTATAAGATCATCCTTTTTTCAATTGTTCTTATTACCATTGGGTTGGGAATAAAGGAATTTTTATTCTTTTTATCTTATATTATATGAAACGGCCATTGTTGATTGGTAAAAGCTGAAATCAATTTTGGAATGCAACACTTCAAGGAAAATGGCAGTTGAGTTGGTGGAATAATGTCTGGAATTAAGAGTAAAGGCGATCTTACGATATTTTTAAGTGAGGTTTCAAATAAAATGCAAACCTTTTATCTACTTTTCTTAAAAATAAATCAGTATGTTGTTAATGGATAGAATTACCATTGAACCTGGAAAACGAGGAGGAAAGCCATGCATAAGAGGAATGAGGATAATTGTTTATGATGTTCTTGAGTATTTGGCATCCGGGATGAGTTTTGAAGAAATACTGGAGGATTTTCCATGTATCCAAAAGGATGACATTCTGGCTTGTTTAAGCTTTGCCGCAAACAGAGAAAAGATTGAACTCTGCGCCTCATGAAACTGCTGTTTGACCAAAACCTTTCGGCGGGGCTTGCAAAATATTTCATCACATATTTCGATTACTCTTCATAAAAAAGATAATTGAAAAACATTTTGATATTACCTCTGCTTTTATAAGTGATACGGATAATGGCATTCTATCAATTTTTTGAAATTATTTATTTTTTCTCAATCTGCTTCTGATATTTATTCACTCCTATTTAAACTCTTCCACTAGGTTGAGGCTTGCCAGCTCAATGGTGAAACTTTGATTTGTTTTGATTTAATGAGAGCTTTGATATAATTAAGTCCATAGTAGTTATCTTCAATGTAATTTGTGCATGATTTCCGATGATTTTTCATTTCACTTTAATATAGTTATCTTTGCAGGGAAAATTAATTGCAATGGAAACTACCATTCGAATAAGACGAGATGAACTTACTCTGGAGTTTTTAAATAAAATTAAAATTTTATTTAAAAACGACGAGACAATAGAATTTGTCATTTCACCTATTTCCGATTTTGGTTTATCGAAAAAGGAAAACCCTGAACTATACGAAAATCGCTTAAATAAAGCTATCGAAAATCTTGAAAACAAAAGAAATACCATATCACTTTCAGAAAGTGAATTTGAAAGTTTGACAAAAGATTTGTTAAATAGCAAATGAGACAATTTACTTTTGATAGTGGTGCTTTCGATGATTTTTGCAACTGGGCGGTTTATGACAAAAAAGTTTTTAAAAAAATAGTTGAACTTCTGGAAAGTATAAAACGCACTCCTTATTAGGGAATTGGAAAACCTGAACTGCTCAAATTCAATCAATCCGGATTTTGGTCGAGAAGAATAACTGATGAACATAGGCTTGTTTACAAAGTTGATGATCAAAATAATATCTTTATTGCCAGTTGTCAAGGGCATTATCAATAAACAAACCTATTTATACCGCAACGCCTCCATCGTCCTTTTTCATACTTCTTATATCACCATAAAAATAACTGCTTGCATTCCTACAAATAAGTTGATATACTCGCCATCAAATAAGTAGATAAACATGGGGCTTCAAATCTAATTAGTGAATTCATGAAAATTTTATCAGTTATGCTTATTATGAAAAATTCTTCTTTTTCAAATAGGTTTTCAAAATACTTACAATCGATGGGAAACTAATGGTTGCAAAGTCGATGTTGCTTGGATGAACCAACATTGCTTCGGCAACATCATCAGCTGCCTTCATTTTGGAGATATCTTGCACAGGGCATATAAAAGCCAGATCGCAGGTAAAATAACTTATATTCCGGTACACATATTCGTTGGGGTACGATGATAGGAATTCGAGCGTTACCACCTCAATTCCAAGTTCTTCAAAAATCTCTCTTCTTACGGCATCTTCTGCACTTTCCATGGTGTCCACAAATCCTCCGGGCAAATCAAATGTTCCGGCACGTGGATCAAATTTCCGTTTAGTAAGGATGATACGGTTGTCGGGCAATTGCACAATCACTGCCACTGCTGTCGACGCATTTATAAAAAAACAGAATTTACAATCCATGCAATTAAATGCTTTTACACCATCGTAAATAAAACCCTTATGACCGCATTTTGGGCAAAAACTAAATATCTGTGAAGGATGTGATTGAGAATTGGAATGCATGGATAAGTTTTTTACGAACAAGTGAAAGTACATGAGAAAATTGGAACGAACAAAACCCGCTTTAAAATTATTTTCTCTGGTATGGCGGTGTAAACTGTTATTAATTATTATTTTTGAACTTACATAACTACTAAACAAAACTTACATGGAAAAAAATAATAAACCTGAAGTCAAACGGCTACTATCACTGGATGCTCTTCGTGGATTCGACATGTTCTGGATTATGGGTGGTGAAAGCATGTTTATTGCTTTAGGAGCGCTTACCGGCTGGCCCGTTCTTCAGTGGTGGGCTGGTGAATTACACCACGTTGCATGGCATGGATTTGTATTTTACGACATGATATTCCCTCTATTTCTATTCATTGCCGGTATTTCGTTCCCTTTTTCTATGGCAAAACGGTTTCATGGCCCTGAAAACCGTAAATCTCTTTATATTCATGTTGTTAAACGGGGGATTATCCTGGTTCTATTAGGAATTATTTACAATAATGCCGTTAATTTTGATTTTACAAATCTTCGCTATGGTAGCGTTTTAGGCAGAATTGGATTGGCATGGATGTTTGCTGCACTCATTTTTATGAATACCAGATTAACTTTTAGAGTCATTTGGTGCGCCGGTATTTTACTTGCATATTGGTTATTATTGGTAATATTCCCGGCACATGATTTGGGTTCAACTGATCCATTTTCGATGGAAGGCAGTCTAACCGGTCTCGTTGACCGCATGATTATGCCTGGAATTTTATACCTGAAAATTCATGATCCTGAAGGTATTTTGAGTTTGTTGCCGGCAATTTCCACTGCTTTATTGGGCATGCTAACCGGGCAATTTGTTTTGTCGGATTATCTTAATAAAAACCCTCTGAAAAAAGTACTCTTCATGGCAATGGCAGGTATAGCACTGATGGTTATTGGTAAATTGTGGAATTTAACATTTCCTATCAACAAAAACCTGTGGACTAGCTCGTTTGTTTGCTTTGTAGGGGGCATAAGTTTATTATTATTTACCCTGTTTTATTTAGTAATAGATATTTGGAACTATAAAAAATGGACAACTTTTTTTGTAGTTATTGGAGTGAATTCCATTACCATTTATCTGGCTCACCGCCTGTTCGATTTTGAATACACCACCCGTTTTTTATTTGGCGGACTAATTAAGTTATTTCCCGAAACATGGTTTCCATTCCTGGGTGCAACTGCCTTTGTTGTTACCGGGTGGATATTTTTATATTTCTTGTATAAGAAGAAGATTTTTCTGAAAGTATAACCGATAAAATTTATCGTCAGCTACTACCGTTTGGCTCTATTAAAAAGGCAAATGGTAATTTTAAACTTCTTACCTGATGAAAAAAATTGAACAAATAATATTAAATTTGTTTATAGAGGGTAAAAGTAGCCATCTTCAAATTTAAATTATTTTTTGTAGCCTATACTGGTTTATAAATTAAACAGGCTAAGTGCCAAAGTGAGGATATTTTTTTATTCAATTTACAACGAAAAGTAATAAAAATGCAGGATTTAATAATTCAAGGAACTAATAAGACACCATCTATCGATTTTAAAATAAATGGTGAGTTGAAAATTGAAGGCCGTTCTATTCCTGAAAATACATATGATTTTTACAAACCCATCGTTAATTGGGTGGAAACATTAAAAAACAGTATCCCTTCATCTATTACTTTAACAGTAAAGTTAGAATATATTAATACCAGTTCCAGCAAATTGATATTGGAAATATTTAAAATACTTGATGAAATTTTTACTTCAAAAAAGTCTGAAGTTGAAATTGTTTGGTTATATGACTATGATGATGATGAAAATCGGGAAGAAGGCCACAATTACAAAAGTGAATTGAATGTACCATTTAATATTAAGGCATTTTAAAAAGTAATTGTAAATATGGTTTCCTTCTCGGGCACTGAACTTGCTGTTATTGAGCCATTGTGCAGCCTGATAATTTGCTTGGAAAGACTTAATCCAATTCCTGATCCGGATGGTTTGGTAGTGAAAAATGGGATAAATATCTTATCCAAAACTTCTTGCAAAATACCCATACCGTTATCAACTACCTGAATGGTCGCATGACCTCGTTTATTATAAAAAGCTTTCATTTCAATGTGAGACTCTGAACGGCCTTCCAATGCATGAATCGAATTTTTTATCAGGTTTATCAGTACTTGCTCAATTAGTTGCTCGTCAATAGATAATTCAATGTCTTCGGGCAGAATGCTAGTAGCAAACAATATATTGTTTCGTTTCATTTCTTCCTCCAAAAACATCTCAATATTTTTGAACAAGTTATTGATGGACGAAATTTTAAAATTGGGTTTGGGTATCTTTGTAAGGTTTCGATACGTGTTCACAAAATGCAATAAGCCCGTACTTCTCCTATTTATGGTTTGAATTGCCTGTTGAATTTCATCAAGACTTTCCCGTTCAATTTGCAAACAAACTCCGCCGGACTGATCCAAATCACTTTGGGCTTTCAGCATTAGTTCTATGGTTGACGATAATGAAGCAATGGGGGTAATTGAATTCATTATTTCGTGTGTAAGCACTCGGATAAGTTTTTGCCAGGCCTCTGTTTCCTGTTCCTCAAGTACACTCTGAATATTTTTAATTGTAGCCAGTGTGATATTTTTACTTCTGATTTTTAGTTCAGTTGCGAAAATAGCGAGTTGTAAAATATCATCTTCATCCTGCACTTTTACTAAAGCGTTCTGTCCGGCTTTTATATTGAGTAGTGTAACCACAAGTTCCGGGCTAAGCAGATTTAGGGCGTGGATATTCTTCAAACTATTAACCTGAAACAGCTTTTTTGCGGCTTTGTTAACCATTTCAACCTCACCATCCTTTTGGTAGGCGATAATACTTACATCTATATTTTGAACTATACTTTGCAGGTAATGAAAGTGTTCTTCCTTTTCGGAACGAACCTGTTGAAAGTCGCGAATAACATCGTTAAAAGCTTTATTAAGTTCATCAAACGACGAGCCCATTCCTTCAATTTGAAATGACCGCGAAAATTCTGAAAAACGTATCGATTCCAGAAAACTTGCCAAATCACGATTGGTTTTATTCACATACCTAATTAACGAGAATACCTGGTAAATAATTATGCCACAAAGGATAAACGATGGCAACAACCATTTTTCCTCCACCACGGAAAAGAAAAATGTGCCGATGGAAAGCGTTAAAATGATAATACGGAAAATACTATTTACATAGAAATTTTTATAGGTCATATTTTTCCATTCTCCGGTATAATGAAGTTCGGGTGATTCCAAGTTCCTGTGCTGCCTGGCTTATATTACCCTGAAATTGTTTCAATACCTTAACAATGATTTGTTTTTCTACATCGTCAAGATTAAAGGATGAAAGCTCAAAATCTCCCACTTTGTTTGGCTGAGTAGACAATATAAAATCGTCCGGTTCCAGAATATTTGAATCGGCCATAATGATAGCACGTTCAATAGCATGCTGCAATTCGCGCACGTTTCCGGGCCATGGGTAAAGATTTAGCTTTTTGATGGATGATGTACTAATACCTTTGATATTCTTTTTATACTTCTTGGTATAAATTTTTATGTAATGATTAGCTAAAAGAGGGATGTCACCGGCTCGGTCGCGCAACGGAGGGAGGTGTATTTCTACCGTATTTACCCTATAAAGCAAGTCCTGACGAAATTGATTATCCGAAACCATTTGCAAAATATTGTTATTGGTAGCACATATCAACCGGACATCAATTGCTTTCGGACGAGTAGCTCCAACCCGAACAACTTCGCGGCGTTCAAGAACTGTGAGTAATTTCGTTTGTAAAGTGTTAGAAAGGTTACCAATTTCATCGAGAAACAAACTACCACCCGACGCAACTTCAAATCGCCCGGGCTTTTCCTTTTTAGCGTCAGTAAATGCTCCTTTTTCATGACCGAATAGTTCGCTTTCAAACAAACTTTCGCTTATCGACCCTAAGTCAACACTTATAAAAACCTCATCTTTCCGATGAGAATTCCGGTGAAGGGCACGGGCTACCAGTTCTTTTCCGGTTCCATTTTCACCTAATATCAACACATTGGCATCTGTTGCAGCCACTTTTTGTATGGTGGCGAAAACCTTTTGCATTTCGGGCGAATTCCCTATAAAATCGGCAAAAGGTTGATCCATTACGGCACTTAATTCTTTTTGTTTATTTCGCAGACTGTCTGTTTCCCATCTGGAACGTCTCAGTTTTATAGACGAAGAAATGGTTGCCAATAGTTTTTCGTTTTGCCAGGGCTTCAATACAAAATCAGTTGCTCCTGCTTTTATAGCACGAACCGCTTTTTCAGCATCACCATAAGCAGTAATGAAAACTACCACAGCATCATTATCTATTTCAATAATTTTTTCCATCCACTCAAAACCTTCCTGTCCGCTAATGGCATCTTTGGTAAAATTCATATCCAAAAGAATCACATCAAAATCCTCCTTTTTCATTACCTCAGGAATGCGTTCTGGGTTGTTTATAGCAGTAATTGATTCAACATGGTTTTTTAATAGCAATTTTAAAGCAAACAAAATATCTTCGTTGTCATCAACAGCAAGGATTCTACCTATTTTAGCAGTCATAAAACAAGGTTTTTTTATTTTGCTTAAATGTAATAAAAAATACAAAATGTCCGAAATCGTACTGTTTATGTTTCATAATTGTACACTAAATATTACAAATATTTTTGTGTCTTATTGTTTATGTTCCTAACAGATAATATAATAACCATTTAGGCATGAAAATTGAGATATATAAATAAATTGAAATAGATAGATATAAATTGAAATAAAGGGACATAAAGGGACATAAAGAGATTTAAAGGAAAAAATAATATATGCTTAAAACAATTGATTTAACTAAAGTTTTTAGAACCGACGAAGTTGAAACTACTGCATTAAATAAAGTGAACCTTCAAATTGTTCCTGGCGAATTCGTGGCTATCATGGGTCCTTCGGGATGCGGAAAGTCCACCTTGTTAAATATTCTTGGTTTGCTCGATAACCCGTCCACCGGGCTTATGTATTTTAACGACGAAGAGGTATCAAAATATACAGAGAAAAAACGGACTAATTTGCGTAAGTCCAATATAGGTTTTGTATTCCAAAGCTTCAACCTTATTGATGAGCTTACGGTTTATGAAAATGTAGAATTACCCTTATTGTACATGAAAGTGTCGGGTTCCGACCGGAGGAAAAAAGTTGAAGGCGTATTAGAACGTATGAAAATAGCACATCGGCGAAACCATTTTCCGCAACAACTTTCGGGTGGTCAGCAGCAGCGAGTGGCAATTGCCCGTGCCGTAGTAACCAAACCCAGACTGATACTCGCCGATGAGCCAACCGGGAACCTCGACTCTGCGAATGGTGAGGAAGTAATGAACCTGCTTAGTGAACTTAACCAGGAAGGGACAACCATTGTGATGGTTACTCACTCACCCACCGATGCTGAAAAAGCTTCGCGGATTGTGCAATTGTTCGATGGACATGTGATCACAGAGAATATTCGCAAATAAAAAATACATGCAGGTTCTGCACAAGAAAAAATAATAATAAATCACTTATAAATAATTACTTAATTAAACCATACCAATGAAAAGATTTTTGTATCTCATTTTAGTTTTCTGCTTTTCTTACTCCACTAGCCATGCTCAAAAATCGTGGACCCTGGAAGAATGCATTAAATATGCGTTGGATAAAAATATCCAAATTAAAAGACAGCAATTGACGTATGAAATAAACGAACAAAATTTCAATCAATCGAAATACAATATGCTTCCTGATCTTGGAGTGCAGTTTAGCCATAATTTAAATTCAGGAAGAGCCCTCAATACCGATCAGTATAAATGGGAAAACAAAAATTTTCAGGATGGATCAATGGGAATTCAGGCAAACGTTACACTTTTTAATGGGTTCCAAAATCAAAATAACATAAAGTATTTCAAACTTTCAATGCAGAAAAGTCTGGCAGATCTGGAAAAAGCCAAAAACGACATTTCACTGAATGTTGCTCTTGGCTATCTTGATATATTGTATAACACAGAATTGCTGGATATTGCAAAAAGTCAGATTGAAGTAACTCAACTACAGGTTGAAAGAAACAAAAAATTGGTAGAAGTTGGTAATGTGGCACGAGGTACATTGCTGGAAATACAATCGCAGGCATCACGTGAAAAAGTAAATGTGACCAATGCAAAAAACAACCTTGATATTTCATATCTAAATCTCACTCAATTATTAGAGCTTGATTCTGTTGGAAATTTTCAAATTACTAAGCCAGATCTACTTACCGTTGAAGAAAATAAAATATTAGAATCGGAAATGGAAATTTATAACATTGCTGTTGCCAGAATGCCCCAAATAAAAAGTTCAGAACTAAATCTAGAGGTTCAAAAAGCGAATTTAGCAATATCTAAGGGTAAATACAGTCCACGGCTGTCAATGTCTGGATTATACTATTCGCGGTATAGTGAGTTAGCCACTGATATTCTGAATCCAAATTCGAAATACACCTATTTAAATCAGTTGCAGGATAATCAGTACAAGCAATTATCATTAAATTTGCAGATACCACTTTTTTCGAAATTTCAAACACGTACAACTATAAGTACCTCTAAAATCCAGGTTAGTGATGCTGAAATAACCCTGCTGCAAACAAAAAAAATATTATATAAAGAAATCCAACAGGCACATGCCGATGCTTTGGCATCATTTGATAATTATATATCAAGAAAAGAAGCTGTTGTTTCGTCAGAAGAATCTTTTAAATATTCACAGCAGAAATTTGATGTGGGAATGATCAGCGCCGTTGATTATAACTTGGCTAAGAACAACCTTACAAAGTCAAAGTCGGATTTGATTCAAGCTAAATATCAGTTCATTTTCAAGACAAAGGTTTTGGATTTTTACAAGGGATCAACTTTATCTCTTTAAATTAGGTTTGTAGTTAATAGTTCGGTATTTTTCAACCTCTGATTTTTTATAAAGCGTAATACGTTGAAATACATAGAAATAAATAAATAGCTCAATATATATCTAAGTATTTCATTTTAAGAATATTGCTAAAATCCGATGTGTTGTAGTTAATATTTAGATTGTAGTTTATTAGTAAATAGTAGTTTAGTTTCATTTTTTATTGCTGTGTTGGCGAGAGCCTTTAAATTAAGGGCTTCCCGCCTTCGCAGTAATTGTTTCGAATTTGAGTCGTAGTTGTGATATATGGATTATTTGTTAGGGTGTTTAGGTAGGTAAGGGAGTTAGATACCAGTCCAGAACAAGACTATGTGAAATATGAAAATAATTTTGCAGCAAAAAGTGAAAATATTTTTGCAGATTTAAAAAACGCGGTTATCTTTGCACCGCCTTTGAAAACAAGCCTAGGCAAATCGGGGAGCATAGCTCAGCTGGTTCAGAGCACCTGCCTTACAAGCAGGGGGTCGGGGGTTCGAATCCCTCTGCTCCCACACCAATGACAATGAGGGTTTCAGTTAACTGAGACCCTCATTCGTTTTTTAAAAATAATGTTCATTAGTAAAAAACTTTCGCTTCTCAGATAGTTAAAACATTAATTGATAAGGGCATATTCCTCATCTGCTAGTTCAAATAACACATCATTTTCCAAAAACTCATCACCATAAAGGCTCTAAATCACTCTCCCAAACGGGTCAGGGACTTTGGCCATGTCCAAATC
>JANXXY010000128.1 GCA_025350365.1 Bacteroidales bacterium
GTTCCACCTCTTCCCATTCCGAACAGAGAAGTTAAGCCTGTCAGCGCCAATGGTACTGCGTTTAGTGGGAGAGTAGGTCGTCGCCGACTTTTAGATGGAAAGCCTCAACAGAAATGTTGGGGCTTTCTTATTTTAGATTGACGATTTTAGATTGACGATTTTAGATTTTAGTAATTCTCTATCTTCTTTACTTCTCTAACTTCTTTACTTCTTTACTTCCATTTTTTAACTTTTCTACTTTTTTATCTTCTTACACATATCCCGGATGAATTTGAATAATCATGCATGCAACACACGGAATTTATGACAGGCCAAGCTACAACTCTCCAAAGGATTGAATCCCTTCAGGGTTATATTGCTATCGGCTATTTTCTCCTTCGGTGAAACCGGAGGTTATTCAAATTAAAGCCTTTCAGGCTTGACCTAAAGACTTTAACTTCCATTATTTAACTTCCATTATTTAACTTCTATTCTTTACCTTCTCTCTTTCTTTACCTTCTCTACTTCTATTCTCTAACTTCTCTAACTTCCATTTATTACATTCTTAATTTCTACATCTTCCCTTCCCAAAGTTGCTTATCAATTTTTGAGAAAAGCTCGTCTAATTTGATCGGTTTTGAAAGATAATCGTTAAATCCCATTTCAATACATTTGCTTTGTTCTTCAAGTAAAGCAAAGGCTGTTTGTGCTATCACAGGCAGGTTTGGGCGAATCTTCTTAATTGCTTGCATCGATTCGTATCCATCCATTACTGGCATTTGAATATCCATTAGTACCAATTCTATATCTCTGTTTTCTTTTACTTTATTCATTGCATCCAGTCCATTAACAGCTCTAATTATTATTGCTCCTGACCTTTTCAACGCAATCTGTAACACCTTGAAATTTAAATCTTCATCCTCAGCAATTAAAAACTTTTTCCCAGTCCAGTTATTTGATCTGTTTACGGCTTGGCTTACAATAGCTGTGTTTTTTTGATCGGTTATCATGGAAGTATTTGGAATTGTAAGATAAAATATGGAACCTTCTCCTTCTTTTGATTCTAACCAGAGATTTCCTTTCAGAAGATAAGAGAGATTTTTTGATATTGCAAGTCCCAAGCCGGTTCCTCTCAAATTACGATCGACCGATTCTAATTTACCAAATCTCCTGAAAATTTGATCGGTTTTGTCCTCAGGAATACCAATACCTGTGTCTTTTACAAAAAATAAGACATGTTGATTATCATAACTATATCCAAATTCTACATAGCCTTTATCCGTAAATTTGATGGCATTATCAAGCAGATTGGATAAAATTTGTTTTAAACGGTAAGGATCGGTATCCAAACATATGTTTTTACCACGGTCGGGTATGGTCAAGATTAAATTAATGTTGAATTTTTTGAGTTTCTTTCGTGTTTCTTCAAATAATTTAAATATTTCATCTAAGATTGGATCTACATAAGTGAGACATTTTTGAATACTAAGTTGTTTTGCTTCAATTTTCGAAATGTCGATAATGTCGTTTATTAAATGCATAAGTGATTGTCCGCTTAACTGAATGTAGCTTACATACTCATCATGTTGGGTTTTAGGAATATTTGGATCTTTTAGAAAATTCGAAAATGAAATAATGGCATTCATGGGTGTGCGAATCTCATGCGACATGTTTGAAAGGAATGCAGATTTGAGCTGATCTGATTCTTCAGCAAATTTTCGATCTGTTATTTCTTTTTGAAGCTGCTGAGTGCGTTGTTTTACAAGTTCTTCCAGATGGTTGCGGTATCTTTCCAATTCTTCATCGGTACGTTTCTTGTGAGTGATGTCTCGGGCAATGACCATAGCGGCCGATTGATTTTCATATGAAATTCGTCCAACACTCATTGACATTGGAACCCGATGTCCATCCTTATGTAAAAACTCTGTTTCGTACACCCAAGGCAATTCTTCGCCTTGCATTCTGCGTCGGTAGAATTCTTGTAACCTGTTTATTTCTTGAGAAGAGACATAATTTTCTAAACCTTTACCAATCACTTCTTCGGGTAAGTAACCCATCACATGAATAACTCTTGAATTTACGAATTTGATCGTATTATCTTGAAAAACAATAATAATATCACTTGCAAGATGAATGAGATTTTTGTACTTGTCCTCACTTTCCTTGAGTTTTAGTGCATGAAGATTTTTTTCATTGATAATTTCTTTAAAATCCTGAAATAGAATATAAAGCGAATTGAAAACTTCAACGAATGGACCCCTGCTATCGGGAATCAAATTGGGAGCAATAAATGATTCGTCCCATGTCATGCGACCTGTAACTTCTAAAATTTTGTAAATCTGTTCCTCCTGATGTTTTTTTAATTCATTTATCTCCTCATGTTGGTCATGTATAAGCTGAACAAGCTCGGAATGGGTACCAGGAATAATTAATTCTTTTTTTTCCATTGACTGACATTCTTCAGATACTTTGGAAATTTGATTCTTTTTATAGGTTAAAACCTGAGAAAATGCTTTTTCCATTGAACTTGTATACTTCCAATGGGTGAAATTATTATAATTAACTATATGTAAGCATTTCAAAACTAATTGAATAAAACTCGAGGATACCAACCTAACCATGTGTGATCGATGTTTAAATCGATTTTCGTAGAATGAAGTGCGCTTTAGGGCTATCAATGTAATACCCTTTACCATTTTTATATTCAGGATACTATAAAATTTATTGGCGAAGTCATTAAATGTTAATTCAAGTAAAATGTCTTCAATTATTGCATATGTGCATTCTACATCAGAAAGTTTTGCAAAACCTTCGCACCGGCTATACAGAATATTTCCATCGATGACACTAATGGTTGCTTTGTATGAACTATCGGGGGCAACATAGGTCCATTTATCCCTTGTAAGTATTTTTAAATTAATATTGTTAATGAAAAAATGCTGCGGATTCTCCTGCCAAAGTTCAATAAATCTAGCATACGCAGCTGTTTCGCTGGATAAATAAATATTCCCTGGTTTTTGAAATATAATTTTGTTGAAATTATTTCGAAGATTGAATAATCCCTCGTCGAATGTCCTGAAAAAGAAAAATTTTAAATTTGGAATTAGTTTACTAATTATTTGGACAAAACTAGTTACTAATAGATTTGTTCCAACCAATGTAATACTGTCAATTGAACCATCAGAACTTGCTTTCCGAAATACCAAATGCCGCGAGAGAATTGACGCTCCGTTTACTTCTGCCATATCCCAAATTATGTGCGAATGTTTTCCGGGGAAGGCTTCCTGTAATCGTTGACGAACTATATTACCCGCAGAAATTTGCTCTTTTATTGAGTTTTCATCAAGGTATCCGGCTGATTTAATCGAGATGACTCCATCACCCAAATAGGTAAAACGAAAAGAATACATACCGTTTGCACTCGAATAGCACAAATCGTTTGTATAAATGTTATCATCTAAATTTTCGATGTCAAGCCTCATAAATAGTCAGCTGAGTAAGCACTTATTTGCAGGTCAAATTTAGGAAATTAGTAATGTAAAAAACAAAAGTCAGCCCGAAAGCTGACTTTTTATAACAAAAACAGATGCAGAAAATTATTTTTTGTATTCTGCAAGATAGATCTCAACTTGTTTGAAAACATTATCAGCCGTAAAACCTAGTTTTTCATCAAGCACTTTGAACGGAGCTGAAAAACCGAAGCTTTCCAGTCCAAAAACTTTTCCAAATGGGCCAGCCAAACCTTTAAGCGTGACGGGTAAGCCTGCCGTTAAGCCAAACGTTGGAACAGTTTCTGGTAATATCGTTTTTTGATAAGCGGCTGATTGGCTCCGAAATAATCCCTCGGAAATAGCAGAAACTATTCGTATTTTCAAACTTTTTTCGTTTGTAAGTTTTTCTGCACCTGCCAACAAAGTAGCAACTTCCGACCCATTAGCAACCAGAATTACATCGGGTGTGCCAATGCAATCTTTAGCAATGTAGGCTCCTTTTGTTGCTTCAATTGCATCCTTATAACGGGTAGAGCCTGCTTTTGCAGGAATGTCATTGATGTTTTGACGAGATAAGATCAGGGCAGTGGGAGAATCGAGGTTTTCCAGAGCCATTTTCCAAGCAATGGTAGTTTCATTGGCATCGGCTGGCCTTAGCACCAGTGTGCTGTTCTTACCATGATGGTTTTTAAGCTGTTCCATCAAACGTAATTGAGCTTCCTGTTCCACCGGTTGATGGGTTGGACCATCTTCACCTACACGGAATGCATCATGAGTCCAAATGTATTTTACAGGCAATTGCATGAGCGCTGCCAGGCGAAGTGCTGGTTTCATGTAATCGGAGAAAACAAAAAATGTGGCACAGGCTGCAATAACACCACCATGCAAAACCATACCATTGGTAACGGCCGCCATAGTAAGCTCACTAACACCAGCCTGTAAAAAGGATCCTGTGAAGTCGCCTTTGCGGAAAGCTTTGGTGTATTTGAGGAAACCATCGGTTTTGTCGCTATTTGATAAATCGGCTGATGCAACAATCATATTTTCGACGTTTTGGGCTAAATAGCCAAGAACTGATGCCGACGCAGCACGTGTAGCAATGTTTTCTTTTTGGATAATCTTAGTGTAATCAATCGCTGGTGCTTTGCCAGATAGGAATGTCTTTAATTTAGCTGCCAATTTTGGATTTCCAATTTCCCATTCTGTAAATGCCTTTTTCTTTTCAGAAGCTTGTTTTATTTTTTGTTCTTTGATTTTGGTGTAGTATTCAGCTACATCGGTAAATATCTGGAATGGATTTTCAGTGTCTCCGCCAAGGTTTTTTATGGAATTTTCGAAGCTGGCTCCTGCTTCACCAAGGGGCATACCATGGGTTGCGCATTTGCGTTCGAAGCTATTGAAGTCCTTATCTTGGGCGCCTTTTCCCATAATGGTTTTCCCGATAATCAATATGGGTTTCCCGGTAACGGAATTAGCTTTATAAAGAGCGTCGCGAATGGCGTTAGCGTTGTTGCCATCGATCGTTAAAACTTCCCACCCCCAGGCTTTGTATTTCATTTCAGTGTCTTCGATGGTAACTTCCCAGGTTTCAGTTGATAGTTGGATGTCGTTCGAATCGTAGAACATGATAAAATTATCTAAACCCAACGTGCCGGCAATACGTCCGGCAGCTTGCGATATTTCTTCCTGCACTCCGCCGTCTGAGATGTATGAATAGATTTTATGGTTCATCCAATTGCCAAAACGGGCAGCCAAAAATTTAGCGGCAATAGCAGCGCCTATTCCCATTGCATGCCCCTGACCAAGAGGTCCGGATGTATTTTCAATTCCGCGCGTAATATCTATTTCAGGATGACCTGGTGTGGGGCTTCCCCATTGACGGAAATTCTTTAATTCTTCGAGACTGTAATTTCCGGTAAGGGTCAATTGGGAATATAGCATTGGAGACATGTGACCCGGATCAAGGAAAAAACGATCACGAAAAGGCCATGCCATATCCGATGGATCGTAATTTAAAAATTCGG
>JANXXY010000156.1 GCA_025350365.1 Bacteroidales bacterium
AAACTTACCCGTTATGAAGTTCATTTCGGTATTGGTACAACCAATGTTTTTGGAGATATTGGAGGAACAATGGATAAGAATAACCTTTGGGGAATTAAAGATATCCGGATAAACGAAACTGGCCCATCATTTTACGGAGGGGTTCGCTATAAAATTTTTTATAACCAGGCATTCAAATTCAATTTAATATATGGAATTGCAAAAGGCAATGATATTAAATCGAAAAACGATGCTGATAGAGGTTTTAGTTTTTCAACCACCATATTTGAACCTTCTGTGCAATATGAGTATTATTTTATAGCAGAGGATCTCAGAAACAAGCCTAGCACACTATATAACAGACGACGAATGTTAAATAATTATTCGAAAATGGGTTTATACATTTTTGGAGGTGTTGGGGGTGTTTTGTTTAATCCAAAACTTTCGTGGAGACCTGAACGGCCTCCAAAACCGGATATAGAAACTGTAAGCGGGTATTCGAAATTTACTCTTGTATTACCATTTGGAGTTGGATTTAAATATGGGATTGATCAATTCTGGTCTTTAGGTTTTGAATTTGGCCGACGAATTGCACTAACTGATTATCTGGATGGGTTTTCAAGTAAGTTCTCCAAATCTAACGATACTTACTATTTTGGAATGTTTCATGCAGTGTATAAACTTGAAACTGATAGGTATGGCGTTCCCATTTTCCTCCGGAGATGGCGTATATTGAGATAATATTCTTTACATTTAAGAAGATAGCGAGTATTTAATGAGTCAATATTATTATCGGTTCTTAGTTTTAGCATTACTTCTAATAACAGGCACTTCTTTTGGCCAAAAAAAAACTGATTTAGGCTTTTTTGCGGGTACATCTTATTATCTTGGGGATATTAATCCATCTCAACAGTTTTATTCACCTTCATTTGCTTTTGGCGGTTTATACAGGTTGGCATTAAACCGCAGAGAAGTTATCAGGGCTAATATTATCTACGGCACAGTTAAAGGGCGTGATAAGGATTTTTCTAACCTTTACCAGCAATTACGTAATGCTGCTTTTACTGCCTCTATGATCGATGCCAGTGTGCTGTTTGAGTTTAATTTTCTTCCTGTTGTATATCAACCCCGCAAAATCAATTTTAGTCCGTACACATTTGCCGGAATAGGATACGAAATAATTCTATCCTCCTCATACAATACAAGGAGCCATCTTTCCGTTCCTCTTGGAACAGGAATAAAATACATCGTCAATGAAAAAGTTACACTGGGTATAGAGTGGAGTTTTAGGAAAACATTCCAGGATGGTATTGATGGAGTACCTAATCCTGGTGAAGAAAAATATCAGTCCGCAATAAATAATAAGGATTGGTATTCTTTTGCAGGAATTTTTATAACTTTCCGCCTTTTTGACAAGACCGGTAATTGTCCTGTATATCAGAAAAAGTAACAGTTTATGTCATATAAGGACGAGATTCAAGCAGATAGACTTCCATTACACGTTGCCATTATAATGGATGGGAATGGGCGATGGGCAAAACAACGAGGAAACCAACGAATATTTGGTCACAGAAATGGTGTTGCTGCTGTGCGAGATACCGTTGAGGCTTGTGCAGAACTCGGAATAGGATACCTTACTTTATATGCATTTTCAACTGAAAATTGGAGCCGTCCCAAAATGGAGATTGATGCGTTAATGACCTTACTTGTACAAACAATTCATAAAGAGACACCAACTCTTATGAAAAACAACGTTAAGCTTAATGCCATAGGAAATCTTTCCAATCTTCCATCAGATGTGGAAAAGCAGCTGCAATCAGCAATTACCAATACTTCAGGCAATAATGGCATGTTACTTACCCTCGCATTAAGTTATAGTTCGCGTTGGGAGATTCTCGAAGCTATTTCTCAAATTGCCCGGGAAATAGAAGATGGTAAATTGAGATCGACCGAAATTACATGTGATGTTTTTAATCAGCACCTTTCAACCGCTAATATTCCTGATCCCGAATTGCTGATCAGAACAAGCGGCGAATATAGAATAAGTAACTTCCTTTTATGGCAAATAGCATATGCGGAATTACATTTTACAAATACTCTTTGGCCCGATTTTCGAAGAGATGATTTATATAAAGCCATTATTGATTTCCAAAAACGCGAACGTAGGTTTGGAAAAACAAGTGAGCAAATAATAAATAAAAACTAAATTTTAAATTTAAAAATGTTTAAAAAAATCTTCACTGTAATAGCCTACATCGTTTTATCATGTTCAGTTTTTAGTCAAACCAATAATTATTCTAAAAGTCCTGTTGTCGATTATTCCGACCCAAAAGAATACACAGTAGAGGACATAAAAATAGTTGGCGTTCAATTTCTCGACACCAAGGTGCTTATTTCAATGTCGGGATTGGTAGTTGGACGAAAAATTACTATTCCCGGCGATGATATCACTAAAATTGTTGAAAAATTTTGGAGTCAGGGACTTTTTGCTGATGTAAAAGTAATTGCATCTAAAATAGAAGGTGACAAAATTTGGATTGAAATATATTTGAAAGAACGCCCCCGGTTAACTAAATTGGTTATTAAAGGTATAAGTAAATCGGATGCAGACGATATAATTGAAAAACTTAAACTAAAACCAGGGCATCAGGTTACTGATAATGTAATAAATAATATTGTTAGTATTATAAAGAAGCACTATAAGGAAAAAGGTTTTTTAAATACTAAAATAGACATCATACAAAAAGAAGATACAGTTCACCGGAATCAGGTTTATATTACAGCCGATGTTCATAAAAACGGAAAGGTAAAAATCAAGACCATTCAGTTCGCGGGTAATGAAAAATTCACCAACAAACGATTAAGAAGGGTGTTGAAAAAAACAAAGCAAAAAGATTACAACCCCTTTACGCCTAATAAATTTATTGAATCAAAATATAAGGAAGACAAGAAAAAACTTCAGGACTTTTACGCCAAAAACGGATATCGCGATTTTAAATTTCTTTCCGATTCTATTCAGACATTGCCCGATAACAAAATTGCCCTTTTCATTAAAATTAATGAAGGAAATCAGTATCACTTTCGCAAAATTACCTGGATAGGAAATACTAAATATCCATCGGAGCTTTTGGATAGAGTGTTAAAATTGAAAAAGGGTGATGTATATGACCAGTTATCACTTGAGAAAAGACTCGAAACGGATGAGGATGCCGTGCATTCATTATATTTGGACTACGGGTATCTTTTTTCAAATATTACGCCCATAGAAACTAAAATTGAAAACGACTCCATCGATCTCGATTTAATCATTGTAGAGGGTCGGCAGGCTACCATTAATAAAATTATCATTACCGGTAATACTAAAACTAACGAGCATGTGGTAAGGCGGGAATTATTTACCCGTCCGGGCGATTTGTTTTCGAAAGCCGATATCGTAAAAAGCGTTCGGTTTCTGGCTCAGTTAGGGCATTTCGATCCTGAAAAAATGGAGCCTGTTCCTATTCCAAATCAATCGGATGGAACTGTAGATATTGAGTATAAATTAGTTGAAAAAGCAAATGACCAATTGGAGCTTTCCGGTGGTTGGGGTTATAAATCCTTAATTGGTACTGTGGGTTTGAAATTCAGCAACTTCTCGGTTCGTCGTGTTTTCGAACCAAAAGCATGGCGTCCGGTTCCTTCCGGAGATGGACAAAGCCTTACCTTGCGCGTTCAATCCAATGGATCGTGGATGAGAACGATTAGTATGGGATTTACCGAGCCATGGTTTGGTGGAAAAAAGGCAAATTCATTTAGTTTTTCGGTTTACCATCAAATTTATGATATAGCAAAACAAAATAACCTCATCTATGGTATTGCAGGTGGTGGAAGTGGCGGTAAACTAAAAATGACAGGTGTAACAGTTGGATTAGGCCGACGGTTGAAATGGCCCGATGATTATTTTGGTTTATCAAATGAACTTGCCTATCAGCATTATTATTTACGCGATTATAATTATGGATCATTTCCTTTTTCGGACGGCAATTCGAATACCATTTCATTCAAAACTTCGCTTACACGAAGTTCCATCGACCAACAAATCTACCCCCGACGAGGATCGATGTTTAGCATAAGCTTACAACTAACTCCACCTTTTTCAGCGTTTAGGGAAAAAGATTTCTGGCTATTGTCAAGTACTGAAAGACTTGCAATGGACAACTCGGCAACTCAGGCAGCAGATATTTATAAGCTCGAAAATGCAAGAAAATACAAATTTATCGAGTATCATAAATGGTCTTACAAAGGAATGTGGGTAAATGAACTATTTAAAAATCTGGTATTAAGCATTAATACTCAATTTGGTTATATGGGATATTACAGTAACAATCTTGGATATTCTCCGTTTGAAGGATATCTGTTGGGTGGCGATGGTATGACCTGGAATAGTATGATGGGTACCGAAATAATTGGGCTACGGGGGTATACCAATAGTGCTTTAACGCCTTATATTACTAAAAAAACATATGGAAATAATGTTAAACAAACTCAGATTGCAAATATTTATAATAAAGTAACTGCCGAATTACGCTATCCTTTAACTTTACAGCCATCAGCCACCATTTATGGCTTGGCCTTCCTCGAAGGTGGTAACTCGTGGTATGATGCCAAAGATTATAACCCATTTTCCATGAAGCGTTCAGCAGGTGTGGGTGTAAGAGCATTTTTACCTATGTTTGGTATGTTGGGAATCGATTGGGGGTATGGATTTGATGCCCCTATTGGTCAAACCAAAATTAGCGGCGGGCAGTTCCATTTTACTATGGGTCAACAATTTTAGTATTTAATCATTAAAAGATAAATAAATATCATGTTTTTTAATTTAACCTAAATAAATAATTATTAAAATGAAAAAAATCATAATTAGTTTTCTAGCAATTGGTCTTATCGCATCTTCGTGTAAAAAGAACGACGATTATTTTAAAAAGGACGACATAGGTTTTAAATCGGGATTTATTAAAGCAAATATAGGGGGAACTAGTCAGGATAATATTGCGCTTAACGAATCATTTACTGCCGAATACGTTTCTGCTACTGATTTAATCCGTTCATCTTCGTACTCCATTGACGAAAATGGCAATACCGCTTTCGATATAAATAGATCATTTGGACTTTTTAGTGAAAATAAAATATCTTTAAGTATTACAAAATTTAAGAGTGGAACATTTTCAATAACCCGGTTTTCATTAACCTATCAAAAAAAGATTGATGAAAAACAAGTGCTTTCGTTAGATTATTATGATTATAACGGAAGTTCAACATCATCTATTACTAACCTTCTTTTTGATGAAACAACCGGATCCTTAAAAGGCTCCTATTCGATTACAGAAGTTAAATACAATAATATCGGGGGTAAGAATACTGCAACAATTGCCGGCGATTTCGATGTGGTGGTTGTAAAGGTAGTTAATTAATATTTTTTTTTTATAAAAGAACAAAACCAATGTTTTGTTCTTTTATAATTCTATAATTTATAATTAAATATTTATTTTTTGCATTTAAATTTGTTACAAGATTATAAGATGGCTTAAACTTAAAATGCCCCATTAACTTCAAATTTGAAAAATTATGAAACGTATATTCTTACTTGTTTTTATGGTCGCCGTAACGGCAAGCATGGCACTGGCGCAAAAGTTTGCCTTCGTTGATTCGGAGTATATTTTAAGCAATATTCCATCGTACAAATCGGCGCAAGAGCAGCTTGATAAAATATCAGCCGATTGGCAAAAGGAAATTGAAGTTAAATATGCTGATATTGATAAAATGTATAAAGCTTTCCAGAGCGAAAAAGTGCTTCTCACCGATGAAATGAAGACCAAGCGTGAGGACGAAATTGTTAAAAAGGAGCAGGAAGTAAAAGATCTGCAGAAAAAATATTTTGGTCGTGACGGTTCGTTGTTTAAAAAACGTCAGGAGCTTGTAAAACCGATTCAGGATCAGGTTTATAATGCAGTAAAGGAGATTTCCATTGAACAGGGATTCGCGGTTATTTTCGATACAGCTTCTAATCCAAGCATTATGTATTCAAATCCAAAGAATGATAAAAGCGATGAAGTTCTTCAAAAGCTTGGATACAAAAATTAAACCTTAAATGTTAATTTTTCATAAAGATATAACCACCGATCATGATTTTTATAGTTACCCTATGTACTTTAAAAAAAAACATGTAGGTTTACAAAAAATAAAAAATAACTAAAAACATGAGAAATAGTTTTAAAGTACTTATTGCTGCTTTGATTATTGCATTACCAACATTGAGTTTTGCTCAGAAATCCCTTAAGTTTGGACACATCAATTCGCAGGAAATATTGCAGTCTATGCCTGAACGCGACAGCGCTGAAGTTAAAATGACTAAATTTCAAAAGGAATTACAGGAAACTTACGAAGGAATTCAGGTTGAACTAAATACCAAATACCAAAAATACCTTGCGGAAGAAAAGACATTAACCGATTTGGTTAAAAAAACACGTACGGAAGAAATTCAACAATATCAGGATCGCTTAAAACAATTCGGAGAGAATGCTCAACAGGAAATTCAGAAGAAACAAGGTGAATTGATGCAGCCTATCAGCGAAAAAATTAAAAAAGCCATCGGTGATGTAGGCAAAGAAAATGGATTTATTTACATTTTCGAAATGGCTCCGGGCACGAGCATTTTATACAATTCACCTGAAAGTATTGATATTACGTCATTAGTAAAAGCAAAATTAGGCATTAAAAAATAAGTAACCTAACGATATAAAGAGCCATTCTGAACATCAGGATGGCTTTTGTATTTTAACACTATGCGAGAAGCACCCATTGGTATTTTTGATTCGGGCTATGGCGGTCTTACGGTTCTGAAAGAAATAAGCCGTGTTCTGCCTGAATATGATTATATTTATTTGGGAGATAATGCCCGTAATCCTTACGGAACGCGATCTTTCGAAGCTGTTTATCAGTTTACACTTGAATGTGTTAATAAATTATTTTCGATGGGTTGCCAGTTGGTCATTCTTGCCTGTAATACAGCTTCATCCAAGGCGTTACGCACAATTCAGCAAAAGGATTTACCATTAATAGACCCACAACGACGGGTACTAGGCGTAATTAGGCCAACTGCCGAGGTGATTGGTAATTATTCAAAAACAAGGCATATTGGGGTTTTAGGTACTCCTGGTACAATAAAATCCAAATCGTATGTACTTGAAATTTCAAAGTTTTACCCCGATCTGCATGTATATCAGCAAGCATGCCCTATGTGGGTTCCATTAATTGAGAACAACGAACATCTTTCGCCTGGCGCAGATTATTTTGTTCAAAAATACCTGGATGAACTACTTTCTCAAAATGCTAATATTGATACGGTCATTCTGGGATGCACCCATTATCCCTTGCTTCTGGATAAGATTCATCAGTTTCTTCCATCGACCATTCAGGTAATTTCTCAAGGCGCTATTGTAGCTGAGAGTTTGAAGGATTATTTGCTCAGGCATCCTGAAATAGAAGAAAGATGCAGCAAATCATCTGCGTTTCGGTTTCTGACTACCGATTTGGCAGATACATTTAATAGTAATGCTTCTATTTTCTTTGGCAAAGAAGTTACGTCCGAAATTATTATTGTGGCATAGGTCTGCTCTAAGCTGGTAAAATGAAATCCCCGTCCGTATAACATATTTAAGATCTGCTAATATGAGCTATTCTAATTCAATGCCGTTTAGTTATTGGTTCTATTAGACTCTTCCAAGTCTATCGACTCTGGAAGGTCAAACTAAAACCCGGAAACCTGGC
>JANXXY010000216.1 GCA_025350365.1 Bacteroidales bacterium
CTGAATACGAAACTCGCTACGAAACGGACTTTGTAACCGGATAGCTTCGTTAAATTGATCATTAAATTTAATTAAATCAGATGGATGAATTAGTAGCTTCCAATTTTCCATATTAAAATCAAAATTTTCAGCAGAGAGTCCATATA
This sequence comes from Bacteroidales bacterium, assembly GCA_025350365.1. Lineage (GTDB taxonomy): Bacteria > Bacteroidota > Bacteroidia > Bacteroidales > JAAUTT01 > JAAUTT01. The sequence continues at coordinate 147 of JANXXY010000216.1, forward strand.
ACTCAAACATGTTTTTATCCCAAATCAATGAATTATTGCGAATGTGCCAGTCCCATATTCCAATATTTGCCGAATTAATGGCTAACTCAAATCGCTCCTTTAGCTTAGTTAAATCCTTTTCCACTTTTTTCCTTTCCAAATCTCTGCCGCGAAGTTTGGACGTCATTTGATCAATAGCGATACTAAGGTTACCCAGTTCGCTGGATGACCTGATTAAATCAGTTTGAGATTCTAAATTTCCTTCGGATATTAAATCAGCCGATTTTAAAAGCTGATCAATAGGTTGAATAATATAACGGGTACTAAAAATGTAGGCCAAAATAACAACTATTAAAGCTATCAATAACATAATTATTGCATTTCGATAAAGTGTCTTATTATAATCAGCGTATGCAACTTTTTCAGGAATACCCACATAAATATACATATAAGGGTCTTTGTTTGACCCTTTTAATCGTTTAAACCCATACAATCGTTTAATTCCATCATTTCCCATTGCTGTGAAGGTTCCAGCAGATTTATTATGCGTAAAATTCTCTAAAATATCCTTACGTTCCTTTGAACCACTGGTTATAGAAATATTAGCTGAGTGATACAATATTATACCATTATGATCTAAAAATGTAAAAACAATTTCATCTGAAAATTCCGGCAATTTTATAAAACTATCATAATATTTCACATCAAACGAAGTAACTAATATCGCTTTAATTGTGCTGTCGGAGTTAAACACAGGTAAAGTATAATGTATTACTGGCTTTCTTGTTAGCCTGCCCTTTGTATATTCACCAGCAGTAAATTTTTTATTGATAAGAACATCTGAAAAATATTTTCGATCACTTATATTTAGTTTGCTCTTCCCGTTACCCGATATAATCATTTCCCCTTTGGAGTTAACAAGCAATAATGATGCATAATACGGATTTTGGCCAAGTACTGCAGTAAACAATCGATGAATACGAATGGTATCGAGATCCTTTATTTCAGGCAAATGACTTAATAAAGTAAGCAACTGTTTGATATTATCCTCGACAAATTGTTGCTGTTCAGCTAAATTTTGGGCTATCCATTGAGCATTGTCAATTGACAATTCGTGAGCTTTTTCCTTTTGCTCAATAGAAGTAAAAATTATTAATGAAAATAACGGAATGAAAATTACTAAAAATAAGAAGATTAATCGAATCCTAATTGATTTGAATTTAAAGAAACTCATTTTAATAGCTTAAAGTCTTAAGATGATTGGGGTCTGATAAATCCGAATAAAAACATATATGTATACTTCATTAATGAAGAAAAAGTTGCAGAATATATCCAATTAAAATACTATTTGACGGAATATTATTACCAAACAATTATAAAATTAAGTGAAAGTGATGAATTAATGGATATAAATAGTATCGCAAAATATCATAAAACATTAAACGAATCAATTTAGGCTAATTTTGGTAGATCAAAACCGATATTTGATGAAACACTATAATATAAATATATCCGGGAGAGTGCAAGGTATAGGGTATAGAAATTCAGTAAAACATCAAGCCAGATATTTGGGCATTAAAGGTTTTGTAAAAAATCAACCTGAAGGTTCAGTTTATATAGAAGCTGAAGGCAACAGTATTGCTCTGGCTGAATTTGTAAAATGGTGTAAAAACGGACATCCGGTTGCCAGTGTTGAGGAAATATCAATTACCGAAGGAGAAGCTATTTATTATCCGTCATTTGAGGCAAGGTATTAGTAACGATAAAGTTCCCTTTCCATTTGATAGTAAAATAAAGGCGAAACTGTATCAATCCATTTAACTTCTTCTTTTATTACATTGAAACCTAATCGTTTGTAAAAAGGCACTGAGCCTGGCGTTGCATCCAGACCAAGCCTTATATATCCCCGATGCTCTGCTTCGTTTAACAATGCACATATGATGCGTTTTCCAAATCCTTTAAATTGATACCTAGGATCAATATAAACACTATTGATGTGATTATCTTCAAGAGTTCCGGTACCTACAATCTTATCATTATGCAAATAAACCAAACTAAACCCCTTTAAAGCCTGTTCTCTTATTCTTTCGTAACTATGATAATCTTTAAAAAAACGAACAATCTCATCATTGTAATAACTTGGATAACAAATTTCTATAGTTTTATGTATCAGTTTTCTAACAGCAATAAGATCGGTAAATTCATTAAATGGCTTCAATTTCTTATTACTTTTATTTATACCACCCAAAAATGGAGCTTTTACCATATGAATGTAGTTTTAGGACTTGAAAGATAATGAATAATTAAAAATAATCAAATGCAAAGCAGCTGCTTTTTAATGTTTTACAAGTTTATTATTAGTATATTGCAGACTAATGATTTGTAATTACTATTTTTATGAGGGATTAATCAAAAATAATGATCTATTAAACAAAATATAACATGAAACCATACATTTTAAAGGAAATTTCTCTGAAAAATTTGAAAAAATATTCTTATAAAGTTGCTATATTGCCATGGGGAGCAACAGAAGCTCACAACTATCATTTACCCTATGGAACTGATATATATGAAAGTGAGTATTTTGCCCTAAAATCAGCAGAATATACATGGAACCGGAATATTCAGACATTGGTTTTACCTGTAATTCCATTTGGGGTTAATACAGGCCAATTCGATATCCCTTTTACCATCAATATTAATCCATCTACCCAATTTTCTATTCTAAAGGACATTATACAAAGTCTTACCTTCCACTCTATTAATAAACTTGTTATTTTAAATAGTCACGGAGGAAACGATTTTAAGCAAATGATCAGAGAATTTCAGGGAATATATCCCGATTTCTTTATTTGTCAGGTAAATTGGTATAAGGTTCTGCCCATGAATACTTATTTTGAAGATATTGGAGATCACGCAAGTGAAATGGAAACCAGTATAATGCAAATAATTGAACCTGACCTAGTTTTACCTCTTTCTGAAGCAGGAAACGGGGCCCATAAAAATTACCGGTTTAACGCAATCCGCGAAGGATGGGCCTGGGCGCCCCGCCAATGGACAAAAGTTACTTCGGATACAGGTATCGGTGACCCTTCAAAATCTACTCCTGAAAAAGGTAAAATATATATTGATAAGACAATTACTCAAATAGGAGATTTTTTGATTGAACTTGCTGAATGTAAGCCAGGCGATTGGTACATATAACCTTTTTATATGCCCAAAACATCTTATTGAATGTGTGCTGAAATTTTTTTATGTTTCCTGAAAAAATTAAAAAGTGAAATCTTACTCAAAAAGTTCCCTATTTTTGTGTTGTGATATCATCTAAACCCATTGCAATTTCTATGATTCAGTTCGGGAAGATTCTGACTATCTTATTTTTCATTTTTACAGCCATTTCTTGCAGGTCCAAGGATGATCAAATTTTCTATGATCGTCCGATAGTTGAAAATTGGCAATTCCGAAAAGCAGGAGATAAGCAATGGCTACCTGCTCAGATACCAGGAGGTGTAATATCTGATTTATTCAAAAATAAAAAAATTGCCGACCCGTTTTATCGGATGAACGAAAAACACATTCAATGGATTGAAAATGAAGATTGGGAATACCAAACCACTTTTGATGTAAGTGCCAATATTTTAGAACAGGATGCTATTATTCTTTGCTTTGATGGATTGGATACATACGCTGATGTTTACCTAAACGATTCAATTATTTCTAAAACCGATAACATGTTTCGTTCGTATGAAGTAAATTGCAAATCAAAAATCAAGGAAAAGCACAATATATTGAAGATTTATTTTCATTCTCCGGTAAAAACAGGAATGCAAAAACTGAATAATGTTCCATATATACTACCTACAGCTAATGATACAGCAACAAAAGGATGCCAAACAACTGTTTTTACACGTAAAGCGCCTTTTCATTTTGGATTGGATTGGAGTCCGCGATTAGTTACCAGCGGAATATGGAGGCAGATCCATTTGCAAGCCTGGTCCTCTGCTAAAATAATAAGCTTATACTATCAACCCAAGCAAATTTTAGAAAAATACGCTCAATATAGTTTGGATTGTAAAATTAATTCTAAATCTAACCAGAAAATAGGTTACGATTTAATTATCAACAATAAACCAACAAAAATTTCAGGCGAAATAACATTAAAAAAAGGCATAAACAATCAGCGCATTTCATTTTCAATTGATCATCCGAAATTATGGTGGAGTAATGGTTTGGGAGTGCCTTATCTCTATCATATTACTTTTCGCTTAAAACTTGGAAATACAGTTATTCATGAAAAACAATCGCGTCTGGGAATACGAAAGCTGGAATTAGTGCATAAAAAAGATTCTATTGGAGAGAGTTTTTATTTTAAGCTAAACAATATTCCGGTTTTCATGAAAGGAGCTACCTATGTACCATCTAATATTCTTACAACGCAGGTTTCCAATGAAACATATAAACGAGTGATAGAAGATGCCAGAGATGCAAATATGAACATTATTCGGGTATGGGGAGGTGCAATCTACGAAAACGATCTGTTTTATGATCTTTGCGATGAAAATGGAATACTGGTTTGGCAGGATTTTATATTTGCTTGTTCGACGCAACCAATTGATAGCGCTTACCTGGAAAATATCCGGCTGGAAGCTACAGAAAATATACAACGACTTAGAAATCATGCCTGTTTGGCTTTGTGGTGTGGAAATAACGAAACCCTTTTTACTAAGGATATTGCAAAAAAGTCAAGGACAGATTTCGAAAATTTAATCTATCATATTTTACCTGAAGCAGTTAAAACAAATGATCCGGAAACTGATTATTGGGCTTCTTCCCAATCAGCTGAAAGTAACAACATGCCTAATTCGAAATCGGGGGAAACGCACAACTGGAATATATGGTTCGGTAATGCCTCTTTTCAGGATTATGCCAAAAATACAGGCCGATTTGTTAGCGAATATGGTATGCAATCATTTCCATGCATGAAGACTATAAATAGCTTTAGTCAAAAATCCGATCAACAAATACATTCCGTGTTGATGGATTTTAAGCAACGAAGTTTGTTGCCTTGGATTAGCCCAAAAATGAATGGAAATGATGTAATTATGGAATACATCAAAAAGTATTACCATGAGCCTAAAACCTTTGAATCCATGGTATATATAAGCCAGGTAATGCAGGCTGAGGCTCTTAAAATTGCCATCGAAAGTCATCGAAAGTTAATGCCCAAATGCATGGGATCAATGTACTGGCAATTAAACGATTGCTGGCCTACCATGTCATGGTCAACTATTGATTATTATGGCCGCTGGAAACTAGCACATTATTCGGTTCGTGATGCTTTTTCTCCAATATTGGTAGTTCCCATTAGAGAAAACAACAACATTAATATACAGGTTATAAGCGATTTGCATAAAGATACAGAAGCCATATTACTTGTAAAACTAATTGATTTTAGCGGTAAAGACTTATATGTAAAACAAATACCTGTTAAAATTGAAGCAAATACATCATCAATTGTTCTTTCGATTAATGAAACAATGGTTCTCGCCAATATGAACAAAAAAAAGTGTTGTCTAATAATTCAGTTAAATCAACCAAACAAAATATTGTCGCATAATATCTTGTATTTTACCGAACCAAAAAATTTACTTCTTCCAAAGGCAAATATTGATATTGTTATAAATGAGGCAGTAAAAGGATACAATCTTGTTTTAAAATCGAATGTATTGGCAAAAAACATTTATCTGGAAACCAATATAAAGGAGAGCACATTTGCGGATAACAATTTCGATCTGTTACCAGGAAAACGAACTAAGATTAATGTTCGATACAGTGGAACCAAAGCTGAATTAATTCGCGACTTAAAAATCACTTCATTATTTGACGTTCAATAATATAAATAAACCTTGTATTTTTAAAAATGCTTAAACGTTACAGAGTTTCATTTTTTTACATTTTTAGTAATAAGTTCTTATACCTTATTGCCATCTTATTTTGTGGAATTTCTTCGTGTAAAAAAAAATCAGTTCCTACATCAGTCCAAATTTTACTTGAAAGTGATTGGAAATTTAGAATTTCCAGCGACACCTCATGGTACAAGGCTACAGTTCCGGGAGATCTGGTTTCTGATCTTTATAATAATCATTTGATTAATGACCCCTATTTTCGTTCCAATGCTGATTCAATAAAATGGATAGCACAAGAAAACTGGGAATACCAAACCACGTTTGACGTGCCGCAGGATGTAATAAAAAATGATCAGGTTCTGCTTCATTTTGCAGGACTTGACACCTATGCCGATGTTTACCTTAATGATTCTCTGATATTGGAATCTGATAATATGTTTCGTTCATGGGATGTACCGTGTAAGAAAACATTTAAGGAACGTGGGAATAACTTGCGAATAGTATTTTTTTTAAAAGAATTATCAACCATAAGTTCATTTGATAAACAACCAATTAAATACAACAATCAAACCACACAACTGGATACTTCAAGGTCGGCAATTCGAAAAGCCCGATACCATTTTGGCACTGAAAGTAATCCCCCGATAATTAACGCTGGAATTTGGCGTCCAATAAGCATCCAAGCATGGAATACTGCTAAAATTTCAGATGTTTATATTCAACCTAAAAATATTTCGAATGAGGTTGCAGATTATACAGTATTAGTGGATGTTTTAGCCTTAGAAGCAGGAAACTACAGTTTAAAGATATTTATTGATGAAGAGCAGATTGGAAACGCCCTCCCAATTTTAATAGTTAAAGGAAAAAATAAAAATACATTTGATTTTCAAATAGCTAAACCAACATTATGGTGGTGCAACGGAATGGGATCGCACTACCTCTATAAACTTAAAACAGAACTTTGGAAAGATAACGTATTAGTAAATAGCAATATCAATAAATTTGGTGTAAGAAAACTTGAACTGATTCAGGATTTAGATTCTATTGGCCGTTCCTTTTATTTTAAGTTGAATGGCGTTCCTCTTTTTATAAAGGGTGCCAACTATTATCCGTTAGATATGCTTTCAGGTCGTTTTAAGAAAGAACGATACCAGAAACTGATAGAAGACGTTGTATCTTCGAATATGAATATGCTTAGAATTCAGGCAAGTGGAATATATGAGAATGACGAGTTTTATGATTTGTGCAATCAACAAGGAATTCTGGTTTGGCAGGATTTTATGCTTGAGGATATTTCTTTACCGAATGATACTTCCGAAATTGAAAACGTAAAAAAAGAAGCTATTGAAAATGTATGTCGATTGAGAAATAATCCGTGCATGGCGCTTTGGAGTGCAAATTACAGTGCTAAATTTCTTGAAAAAAAAGAAGTGTCAAATAAGCACGTTGATAATTATGGATTAACTGATAAATCATATGTTTACAATTCAATATTATCAGAAATTGTAAAAAAATACTCTCCTCACCTACCCTACTTGCCAGACAATTCCGCGGTGGCGAATAATAAAAAGTCCGGCAACATTCGTGATTGGAATGTTTGGTACAATTCTGCTCCATTTGCAAGTTATTCAACAAATGTTGGGAGATTCGTAAGCGAATATGGGATGCAATCTTTTCCTGCAATTAGCACAATGAATGCATTTTCGATATCGGAAGATGAAAATGTCCAATCCTCCCAAATGAAATTCCGCCAGCGAAGTGATTTGCCAATGATAAGTCCAAACATAAACGGAAACGATATGATTATGGATTATATACAAATGTATTACAACGACCCCCCCAATTTTGAATCATTTGTATATCTAAGTCAGATAATGCAGGCAGAAGCCCTTAAAAACGCTATTGAACATCACCGCATCAACAGGGGTATTTGTATGGGTTCAATTTTTAGACAAATTAATGATTGCTGGCCTGCAATATCGTGGTCGACCATTGATTATTACGGAAATTGGAAGCCGGCACAATATGCTGTAAAAAAGGCTTTTTCGAATATCCATGTTATTCCGGTTTCAGAAAACGGAAAAATTAATATATACGGAGTAAACGATTCTTTGAGCGATATAAACGTCATTCTGAAAATTCAAACAATAGATTTCAAGGGAAAAATTGTCGGTATCAGATCTTTAAAGGTGGTTTTGCCACAAAACTCCTCAAACTTGATTTGGAGTATAAAGCAATACAAAATATGCCCGGATGCATCAAAACCAAAATTGTTACTGAAAGTGCAGTTAGAAACTTCTTCACGAGTTATTTCAGAAAATATTTTATATTTTACATCTCCTAAATTTCTCGATTTACCGGTTCCTGATGTCACCTATGAAGTTAAAAAATCAGATAATCAGTTTACTATGACTCTTAAAACGGACAAACTTGCAAAAAATCTATTCCTTGATACAAAGTCAAAAATTGCCAGGTTTTCAGAAAACAACATTGATCTGATCCCGGGAAACGAAAAAACCATCACTTTTACTTATCCCGGAAGCAAAGAAGATTTTAAAGATGACTTAAAAATAACTACCTTAGATGAAAGTTACTAAAGCTGTTCGTCCTGAGACTTGGTTTTTTGATCACATAAAATTTAAAACATTCAACATATGAAACGGTCGGAAATAAACCATTACATTAAGGAGACAATGGTGTTTTTTACATCTCAGCAATTTTATCTGCCACAGTGGGCTTATTTTTCACCAATGCAATGGAAGACAACCGGAAAAGAATATCAGGAAATTTTCGATAATTGCCTTGGATGGGACATCACCGATTTCGGAAAAGGAAATTTCCTCAAAGAAGGATTGGTTTTGTTTACTATTCGTAACGGAAATTTTGCCAAGTCCATGTATTCAAAGGCATACTGTGAAAAAATTATGATGGTAAAGCTTCAACAAATTATCCCGATGCATTTTCATCTGAACAAAATGGAAGATATCATCAATCGGGGCGGTGGTGATTTAGTAATTGAATTATGGAAATCGGACAAAAATGGTGAGCTCTCGAATGAAAATTTTAAAGTTCAATTAGACGGAGTAAGCCGAACACTTGCCGGAGGAAGTATGATTACCCTTACTCCGGGCGAAAGCATTACACTGGAACCACTAGTTTATCATAGCTTCTGGGCTGAAAAAGAACCCGCCCTTATCGGAATTGTATCTAAAGTAAACGACGATAAAAAGGAAAATAGATTTCGTGAACCATTAGTCGTTAATCAAAAAATTGATGAAGATGAGATACCCATCTATCTGCTTTGCAGTGATTATCCAAAAATAATTCAAAAACAAAGTCAAGCTTAACCTTTCTCAACTTTTTATGATGATGAATCAAAGTGAATACTTTTTATCCATTCAACAAAATCAAACACTCTGAATAAATGTTTTTCATACGAACTTTCCACTAATAAATGAAGTTGCTCCATCGTATGGTCAACTAGTTTATTTTTTTTACTCCGGCTTAATGCTAATGGATATTTCTTTATCAAATTAAATATTATTTTTTCAGTAAAATAGTTTTTCTTGTTTTGCTTTAATTCCCGTTCCAAAGACCTTATTTCAGACGAAAGATAATTATAATCATGTAAATGAAAATGAACAATAAATTAATAAGGCGTAACTCTCTTCTCAACTGATCATTTTCTAAATTTTCCAAATGAATTACATTGCTTAGGATATTTGCAGCCTTATGAAATTGCTTCTGAATAATATAACCTATAGATGTGTAAAGAATTACCTCGGCTCTATCAATAGATGTTAACTGTATTGCTTTAACCGTAAACTCAGTATTACTTTCAATAATATTAAATGCCCAAGCATAATTTTTTAAACCCATAAACATCTTTAGTTCTGCACAATAAATAGATTGACGAATTGAAATTAGCCGATTATCTTTTTCTAATTTTTTAAGCTTTCCGATAAAAAAGTCCATTTCACTATATTGACCGGTGGCATGCAGGTTATTCAATATTCCCCGGATGTGATTAATATAGGATATCGGAGGATTGTTCCAAAGCTGCATATTCTCTTCAAAAAGAATGCTAAGTTCGTAATATGTCCCAAGACTTGATTTATGATCCCCCGTCATCATAAAATAAACTGATTGAAATAACAAGTGATTTTTTTTCAACTCAAATGATTGATACCGGGGATTTCCTGCAATATTCATTTCTGAAACAACCAAATCGTTAAGTTTTTCCTTTTCCTTTTGGCTACGTGTAACACCATCAATAAGATATCGATGATACAATAACTCGTATAAAGCCGAATGATCGGCAAGATTTAACTCATACGAAGATTCAACACTTCGGTAAATTTATAGCAAAAATTCTTAAAATGAAATACTTAGATATATATTGAAATATTTCTATTTCTATTTATTTCAACGTATTACATTTTATAAAAATGCAGAAGTTGAAACTTTACCGAACTATTGGATTAACGAACCTCAAATACTCCTTCTCAACACGAAAACTTATTGATAAAAGAAGTTAACCTGAAATATAAATGTGAGCTATTATTCCCGAATTCAGAAAACCTTTTCATGAAAACACAAAAGAATCAATTTGCGTAATTTTATTCAGGAAAATTATTAAACTTTCATTTTCTTGCTCCAAATTATGTATGTTTAATATATCAGGCGAATCAAAATATTATAACTAATCTGCAAACAAATGATTAAAAAAACTAACCTTCTTCTTCTACTATCTTTCCTTTTCCTGAGAATATCACAAGGTCAGACCTACGAACCAAAATGGGAATCACTAGACAAACGACCTATTCCACAATGGTTTTCGGATGCCAAATTTGGAATTTTTATTCACTGGGGCTTATATTCTGTGCCCTTATGAGCTCCGGCAAATGCAATTATCGGTGTTTATGCAAAATATGCCGAATGGTATTGGTATCGTTTGATAAACGACGATAGTATTTCGCACAAGTATTTCGAAAATTTTCATAATAGTATTTATGGAAAAAATTTCAAATACTAGGACTTTGCCGGCATGTTTAAAGCACAATTATTTGACCCGGAGCATTGGGCCAGTGTATTTCAGCAATCCGGAGCAAAATATGTAGTTCTTACTTCGAAACATCATGAAGGATTTACTTTATAACCAAGTGAACAAAGCTGGAATTGGAACAGTGTAGACATTGGACCAACAGCTGACGGTTTAATCCCTGTTATCATGCAACAACGACTTATTGATATAGGCGATTGGCTTAAAATAAACAGTGAAGCGATTTATGGAACAACAACATGGAAAAATCATCCAAAACAGGGAAAGGATCAATCGCAATTCTTTACAAGACAAGGAACAACGCTATACGTGCTTTGCTACCAAATGGCCAACTGGGCCTATTATTATAAACAACTTGATTAGTGCCGGAAAAGTAAGTTTGATTGGATCAAATAATAAAGTAACTTCGAAATTTTCGGGAAGAATTCTTACCATAATACCTCCTGTAATAAGCCCTTCGAACATGCCGTGTTTCCATGCCTGGGTTTTTAAAATTGAAAATATAAAATAATTTTTAACTGTAAAATATAGTAAGCCTCAGTGATTATTATCCCTGGGGCTTTTTTATTGCAAACAAATTTAAGATTATCTTAATATACTTTAAATTTATTTAACTTATTAGTAATATTATGGTAATGATAAGGAAATATTGGAAAGCTTAATTTGCATAATGAAAGAATCAAACCAAATTAAACTTTTATTATTTATGAAAAAAATCTTTATTGCATTATCATTTTTAACCTGTGTCTTGCTTTCAACCAACTCATTTGCGCAGGAAACACAACCCGTAGACACAGTTGCCAATGCGTTAGAACGTATCCAATCAGATTTGGGTATATTGAAACGTTTAAAAATTACGGGCTATATTCAAGCTCAAGCAGTGCTCTCTGATTCTTCCTCTTTTGGAAGCGGAGTTAATACTTATGATAAGAACTTTCAACTACGTAGAGGCAGAATAAAATTTGCTTATCAAGCTACCCCATGGAGCCAGTATGTAATGCAGTTTGATGTTACAGAAGGCGGTTTCAAAACGAAAGACATCTATGCCAAGTTTACCGATCCGTATACTAAGGCATTAACATTAACTGCTGGAGTTTTTAATCGTGCATTCGGATACGAAATTGAGTATTCGTCAAGCAATCGTGAAAGTCCTGAACGTTCAAGATTCACCACTACTTTGTTTCCAAATGAACGTGAACTTGGCGCCATGTTAACAATTCAGGCTCCTAAAACATCTCGCTGGAATTTTATAAAACTGGATCTGGCATTGCTCTCTGGAAATAGTATTGCCCCTGAAACAGACAAATTTAAAGACTTTCTTGGGCGTATTAACTTCAATAAATCGTTTATGGATGAGGTTTTAAAATTAAGTGGTGGCGCATCCTATTATTGGGGTGGAAATGCTAACCCTACAGCTGCAAATTATGCCGTTGGTGAATGGGCAGGAGTAAAAGGATTCTATAAATATGATGAAGCTTTAAGTAGCAGGGCAATACGTGAAATTTCAGGAATTGATTTTCAGGCAACGTTAGCAAGTAATATTGGCCTTTCGACCTTACGTGGCGAATACGTTTGGGGACGCGAACCTGGTACATCAACAAGCTCAACCGGGCCAACTGCCGCTTATACTACCGATGTTTATAACCGGCAGGTATCGGGGTTCTATGCATATTTTGTACAAAATATTGGTCAATCACGTCACTCAATAGTTGTTAAGTATGACATTTTCGATCCCAACACTAAACTTGCCGGCACCGATATCAATGCAACTAATGGTTGCAGTGCTGCTGATGTAAAATATAATACTTTGGGTTTAGGATACACTTTACGTCTTGATGACAACACTAAAATTGTGGTATATTATGACAAGGTTATGAATGAAACTACTGGAGTTAAAGGATATACCCAAGACAGAAAAGATAATCTTTTAACATTGCGTTTGCAATACAAATTCTAAACAAACCAGAATACTTAACAATTTATTAACATTCCGATAATAATTAAGCAAAGTAGAATGTTTTTCTTTGATTATTATAAACAGGACACTTAAAAACATAAAATAAATAATATGAAAAAATTAGTTTACATCACACTTGTCATGATTGTATTCGGCAGTGCAATTCAGGCTCAGAAAACATCCTTCAAAATTAAAGGCAGCGACACTTGCCTTCCTGTTATACTTAAGGAAAGTGAAGAATTCATGAAAAAGAATCCCAATACTTCCATCATGGTAACTGGTGGTGGTTCAGGTGTTGGATTAGGAGCTCTTATTACCGGAACAACTGAAGTTGCTATGGCCTCACGTAAAATGAAACTTGACGAAAAGCTGAAAATGCAGGATGCCGCCAAGGCTTTTACAGAAAAAATATTTGCTAATGATGCTTTGTCAGTAGTTGTTAATCCTTCAAACAAGATTGACCGGTTAACACGCGAACAACTCGAAGGTATTTTCACCGGCAAAACCAAAAACTGGAAAGAATTAGGTGGTGTTGATTTGACAATTGTAGTTTATTCGAGAGAAACAAGCTCAGGGACTTACGAATTTTTTAAAGAACATGTTTTGAACAATAAAAATTTTGCTTCTTCAGTATTATCAATGCCTGCAACAGGAGCCATTATTCAAAGTGTTGGACAAACCAAAGGCGCTATTGGATATGTTGGGCTCGCTTATATTGAGAAATCAGTGAAAGCGTTAAAAGTATCTTTCGACAAAGGAAAAACGTATGTTGAACCAACTGTTGAAAATGCAAAAAACAAGTCGTATCCTATTACCCGTCCCCTTTATATTTATTATTTAAAATCCATTGAAAAAACTGTAAACCCTTTCCTGAGTTATATTCTTTCAGCTGAAGGACAGAAGTTAGTATTAGAAGTGGGTTATGTGCCACTAAAATAGAAAGATCCTTTTTGAATAAAAATTAATCGCAAAGTAGCCTGGTGTTACTTTGCGATTTTTACAACAGCAAGATTTAAAATCATAGATTGTGAATAAATCCCAAAGAAAAAAAATAGAGAAAATTGTCGAAGGTGTATTATTTTCGAGTAGCACGGTAACAAGCATTACGGTAATATTCATTATCATATTTTTATTCAATGAAGGAATTGGCCTTTTCCGCAGCAAACCAATCGAAGTGGGTTATTTTATGGCAGTTAATAAAGATAATCCTGTAAAACAATTATCGCCGTCAGACATTGATCTTATTTTTAATCAGGATATAACTAACTGGAGTAAGTTAGGCGGCAAAAACGACAGTATTATTCTTTTTACTTACAATAATATTACTAGCTACATCAGCGAGGATTCATTGGGCGCTAATCAGGAATATCTTCCGGCTCAAATGAATAAATTCATCAGTTCCACTTCGGGCGTTATTGCTTTTTTCCCGGAGAGTTTTAAGCCAAAAAACCTAATTGCCACAGTTCTGCCAATTAAAAATGTGAAAATTAGTGAATTCCTGATGGGAAAAAATTGGTATCCAACCAATCAGCCGGCTGCACAATTAGGTATACTCCCATTAATACTTGGTACTTTATGGGTAAGTTTTGGCGCCATATTAATTGCTCTACCATTGGGTTTGGCAACTGCTATTTATTTGGCTGAAGTGGCCGATAAACGATTACGAAATATCCTTAAACCTCTTATTGAACTACTTGCAGGAATACCATCCGTTGTTTACGGCTTTTTTGGATTGGTTGTAATTGTTCCGTTAGTTCAAAAAACCTTTGGTTTAGCTGTTGGAGAAACCGCCCTTGTTGGAAGCATCATTTTAGGCATTATGGCATTGCCAACCATCATTACCATTACGGAAGATGCTATTCTTACAACTCCCCAATCTCAGAAAGAGGCAAGTTTAGCTTTGGGCGCATCACGTTGGCAAACGATGGTGCGGGTAATTATTCCGTACTCTAAATCGGGTATTGCCGCCGCCATCATTTTAGGAATTGGCAGGGCGGTAGGTGAAACAATGGCCGTGTTAATGGTAACAGGTAATGCCTCAGTAATACCACATTCTTTCCTTCAACCTGTAAGAACAATACCGGCCACTATTGCGGCGGAATTGGGCGAAGCGCCTGTGGGCGGGCTCCATTTCAAAGCATTGTTCGCTTTAGGAATTGTGCTGTTTATTATAACTTTCGGCATCAACCTGGCGGTTGAAATTATTAAATCGAGAACCAGAAGAGCATAATTATGAAGTCTAAAAAACGATTCTACGAATTTCTTGTATTTAGCATATTCAGGATAATTAGCTTTATGGTAGTTGCCATGTTGTTTGTTATCCTTTTTTTCATATGTATCAGGGGGATTAAAGTAATCAACTGGGAATTTTTAACCACCATGCCAAAAGATGGAATGACTAAAGGCGGAATCTTACCTGCCATAATAGGAACATTTACCCTGATGTTTGGTAGTATGCTGTTTGCATTTCCCATAGGAGTACTTTCGGGCATATATACCAATGAATATCTTAAAGAATCATGGTTTAAAAGTTTCCTGAGAAGTATGACTAATAATCTGGCCGGAATCCCTTCCATCGTTTTCGGGCTATTTGGTATGGCTTTGTTTGTTAACAAACTACATTTTGGTGATTCTATTATTGCCGGATCACTCACGCTTGGACTTTTAGCTTTACCTGTAATTATCCGTACTACCGAAGAAGCTCTGAAATCAGTTGATATGTCACTACGTACTGGTAGTTATGCACTTGGAGCTACCAAGCTTCAAACAATACGACGCGTTGTTTTACCTGTTGCGTTTCCGAATATTTTAACAGGGCTTATTTTATCGATGGGCAGGGTTTCTGGTGAAACTGCACCTATCCTATTTACCGTTGCAGCTTATTTTTTACCAAAATTGCCGCATAGCATTTTTGACCAGGTAATGGCTCTTCCATACCACTTGTATGTTCTTACAACTAGCGGAACAGACATAGAAGCTACACGCCCAATTGCATATGGAACGGCTTTTGTTTTAATTATGATCGTACTGATTTTTAATTTGATGGCAAACTGGCTGAGAAGGTATTTTAGCAAAAAAGTAAAAATGAATTGATAATTATAGCTTTACTAATGAAAGATAAAAACAAAGAAATTAAAGTTGAATTAAAACCCGAAACAAAGCTTCCTGTTATCGTTGAAACTAAAACTGTAAATCTTTTTTACGGCTCGTTTCATGCCCTAAAAAATATTAATTTTCAAGCATATCAAAATACGGTAACTGCCTTAATTGGCCCGTCGGGATGTGGAAAGTCCACGTTTCTGCGACTATTCAATCGTATGAACGATTTAATTGATAATGTAAATATTAGTGGTCGTGTATTGCTCAAGGACACGGATATTTACAACAAATCGGTTGATCCGGATGAGCTTCGTAAAAAAATTGGAATGGTGTTTCAGAAACCCAATCCATTTCCAAAATCGATTTTTGAAAATGTAGCCTATGGATTACGCGTCAATGGAATAAAGGACAATGGATACATTGAAGAAAAAGTTAAAACCTCTCTCATGCAGGCGGCACTTTGGAATGAGGTAAAGGACAACCTTAAGAAATCAGCTTTTGAACTTTCAGGCGGACAACAACAGCGATTATGCATTGCCAGGGCTCTGGCCATAGAACCCGAAGTCATTCTGATGGACGAACCGGCTTCTGCTCTCGATCCAATTTCAACATCACACATCGAAGAATTGATTTTCGAATTAAAAAAGCAATATACTATTATCATTGTAACCCATAATATGCAACAAGCAGGAAGGGTAAGCGATTTTACTTCGTTTTTCTATTTAGGCGAATTGATCGAACATGGCTCGACAAAGCTTATATTTACAAGTCCGAATAATATCAAAACCCAGAACTATATTACTGGACGATTCGGATGATTTTATTATGTACACAGAAATGAGTATTTAGAAAAAATCTAAAATCGTAAATCTAAAATCGTAAACGCAAT
>JANXXY010000222.1 GCA_025350365.1 Bacteroidales bacterium
AGCGATATAGCTTTCTTTAAATTCCAGTGAAGCATCGCATTCATGAGTTGTAACAAACCTCGTTCCTAATTTAACTCCCTTTGCTCCGGCTTGCATAATATCAAACATATCCTGACCCGTATAAATTCCACCAGCCGCAATTACAGGAACTTCCTTACTATACTTTTCTTCAAATTGACGAATTTCATTTACCGTCTCCACAATCAATTTCTTTAGGGGAACAACAGTGCCTGTTAATTCTTCCTTTTTAAATCCAAGATGACCGCCGGCAAGTGGACCTTCAACCACAACAGCATCAGGTATAATATTGTATTTATTAGACCAATATTGGAAAATAAGTTTTGCTGCCTTGGCGGATGATACCTTAACGGCTAATTTGGTTTTATGGTTAACAAAGCCAGCTTCCATAAGCATAGCCGGAATTTTCAGGGGTAATCCGGCACCCATAATAATGATATCAATTTTTTCTTCGACAGCAACTTTAATCAGTTCTTCATGATCAGTAAGAGCCATCATTATATTAACACCTATAACACCCTTTGTAAGACTTCTTGCTCTTTGTATTTCTTTTCGCAAAGCCCTTTTATTGGCTTCACGGAAATTTTTAATATAATCAGGTTCCCGCATTCCAATACCGGCAGCCGAAATTACTCCAACTCCTCCTTCATTAGCTACAGCCGAAGCCAGTCCTGACAATGAAATAGCCACGCCCATTCCTCCCTGAAAAATAGGAAGGTTTACCTGTAAATCTCCAATTAGTAATGTATTCATATTCGTATTTTGAATAAAAAATATTCCCGAAATTAAAACTAGCGATAGCAGCAAAGAAAAAAAAGGGATAAACAAGTCAGTCTAGGTGCAAATAATTATTTTAGGGGCGAAAAAAGCTCAAATGGGGGTGAATATAATTGAATATTTAATTCCTCTTATATTAGTTCCTGGAGTTTAGTGGCAAAGTTTTTAGAAACGGGAATGGAAAAACTAACATTTTCAAAGAACAGCTTATATCCTTGCGAATTACCTTCAATTCTCTCTATATAGCTAATATTGACCATAAAAGAACGATGGCACTTAAAAATAAACTTATATTCCTTTAACAACTCTTCCGCATTAACCATACTGCACCTCACCATTTGGTTTTTTATGAGATCGCCTTCTTTCCAGAAAACTTCGATATAATTATTAGCCGAACGAATGAATAGAACTAAACTAACTTTAATAGCAAGACTATCCTTTTGATAATCAGAATTGAAATGAATAATTTTCTCTTGAATTAATTTATTTTCTTTCAATTTTTTACTTAATTCATCAGCCAATTTTAAATGCAAACGCAACATTTTATTGTGGTTAATGATAATTAATACAGAAATGGGAATAATGGCAGTTACAATTAATTTAATTACCATATCAAAATCGAACTTTAAAATTCCCAAAAAATTGCAATAAAAGGAATAACCTAAAAGAATAGTAGATAAAATCCAAAGATTATAGAAAATTTCCTTTTTAATCTTCCAGACAGCAGAGGAAAAATTTTTAGGGAAGATACTTGGAATAAAAAGCAAGTTAAGGCTGAGTGATAAAAAGGTAATGAATCCAAAACCAATGATAAGGTAGTATTTTTCTTTTTCAGCCAACAAACTAATGTCAAATGGCTGAAAAAAAAACAAAAACACAATAACACCTAAACTTATAAAAAATATAATTTTGGAATTATGCTTTAAATCATCGCTAAAAGGGTAAGGTCTATTAAATAATTCAAGCATAATTTGGTATTAAATATTTTCAAAAATAAAATTATTTTAGACTTCGATGCGTACATTTTGAAATAAAACCAGCATTTACAAAAAATAGCATTCAAAAATTATGTCTTATTACGTAATATACAAAAAAAAGTTAAAAAATCTCATTTTTTTATTAATTTTTTACTAATCAATGTTAAATTATCACTACTGACCGACTAAAATAATAAGATTCTTCGCTTCGCTCTGATTGTCATTTCGAACGAAGTGAGAAATCTCAAAGTCATTGTTTCTCGGTTACTACTGATAAATTATCTTTTTTGCTGATAGTAACGTGTTTTGAAGTAACGAAACACGGGTCATGGGTCCTACCCCACCTGGCACAGGTGTAATAAAGCTACATTTTGGAGCAACCTCGTCGAATTTCACATCACCAACCAACTTGAAACCTGATTTAGTTTTTTCAGATTTGATCCGTGTAATACCAACATCAATTACAACAGCGCCATCCTTCACCATTGATGCGGTAATAAATTCCGGTTTGCCAAGTGCAGCAATAATAATATCGGCATTACGGCATATTTCTTCAATATTTTTTGTTCGGCTATGGCACATAGTTACAGTTGCATTCCCAAAATCAGATTTTTGAGCCAGCAAATTACTAATTGGTTTACCAACAATATTGCTTCGACCAATTACAACGCAGTTTTTACCGGATGTTTGAATTTTGTAACGACGAATCAACTCGACAATACCAGCCGGAGTTGCTGAAATATAGGAGGGTAATCCTATTAACATACGCCCCATATTTATTGGGTGAAAGCCATCCACATCTTTAGCAGGATCTATTGTTTCAATAATTTTTGCCTCGGAAATATGCTTAGGAACCGGAAGTTGAACAATCAATCCATCAATATCGGAATTTGCATTTACTTTTTTTATCTCATTTATCAACGTTTCTTCTGAAATAGAAGCATCAAATCTCAGCAAAGTAGATACAAAACCTACCTCCTCACAGTCCTTCACTTTATGAGCAACATAGGTTTCGCTTGGGCCATCGTTGCCAACAAGTATTGCCGCAAGGTGGGGAATTTTTCCACCATTTTTTTTAATTTGTTCAACTTCCCTTGCAATTTCAACCTTTATTTGATCTGAAATTGCCTTTCCATCTATTAATTGCATATTAAAAGGTATTGATTTTAATTCAAAGTTGATAGAAATGGATTGACTCGATATCAATTATGAATTAAGAATTAAGAGTAAAGAATAAAGGACTAAGCTGTATAGGTCTAAATTACAGACTTAGAACTTACGTTTATTATCGTTTATTTCTGATTCATATTTTGCATCATACGCGACATATTTTTCCCGGTAGTCATCATTTTCATCATCTTACGGGTTTCATCGAACTGTTTGATGAGACGATTTACTTCCTGAATATTTGTTCCCGATCCTTCGGCAATGCGTTTTCGGCGATTTCCATTAAGTACCGATGGGTCATTTCGCTCACCAGGAGTCATAGAACGAATAATAGCTTCAATATTTTTAAAAGCGTCATCATCAAAATCCATATCACGAATAGCTTTTCCCACCCCCGGAATCATACTTGCCAGATCCTTAAGGTTACCCATCTTTTTAATCTGCTGGATCTGACTTAAAAAATCATCGAAATTAAATTGGTCTTTAGCAATTCTCTTTTGAAGTTTGCGCGCTTCCTCGGAATCAAATTGTTCTTGTGCTTTTTCAACAAGCGAAACGATATCACCCATACCGAGAATACGATCGGCCATACGTTCGGGATAAAAAATATCTAAAGCCTCAAGCTTTTCGCCGGTACTTACAAATTTAATTGGTTTGTTTACTATTGAACGGATTGAAAGAGCTGCACCACCGCGGGTATCACCATCAAGTTTGGTAAGTACCACACCATCAAAGTCAAGACGGTCATTAAATTCCTTGGCAGTATTAACCGCATCCTGGCCAGTCATCGAATCGACCACAAACAAAATTTCCTGAGGTTTAACGGCATCTTTAATCCTGGCAATCTCATTCATCATCTCCTGATCAATCGCCAACCGACCCGCAGTATCGATAATCACAACATTATACCCCCGGAGTTTAGCGAAATTGATCGCTTCACGAGCTATTTTAACAGGATCCTGATTTCCATCCTCAGTATACACGGGAGCATCGATCTGGCTGCCAAGTATTTTTAATTGTTCAATTGCTGCAGGCCGATAAACATCACAAGCAGTAAGGAGTACACTTTTACCCCGTTTCGTTTTGAGAAAACTTGCCAGTTTGCCCGAAAAGGTAGTTTTACCGGAACCTTGTAAGCCGGCAATCAATATCACCGCCGGAGTGCCTTTCAGGTTGATCTCCTGCGATTGCCCACCCATAAGCTCTGTAAGCTCATCGTGAACAATTTTAACCATCATTTCGCCAGGTTTAATCGCTGTAAGCACATTCATGCCCAATGCCTTTAGCTTTACATTATCAGTAAATGTTTTAGCAATTTTAAAGTTCACATCGGCATCAAGCAAAGCTTTGCGGACATCTTTTAATGTTTCGGTAACATTAATCTCTGTAATTTTTCCCTGGCCTTTTAAAATCTTAAACGCCCTATCTAATTTATCACTAAGATTTTCAAACATGTTCTGATATTTTATTGAAACCTATTTTAAATAATCATCTATTTCACTGCCAGGTAAATTTTATAGATTCAACCTGGCTAAAACATAAATTTACATTCTTTCCGGAACTTCAACCCCTAACAAATCCATAGCTGATTGAATCACCTCACCAGTTATTTTTGATAGAAATAAACGAAAATCACGAAAAGTACTATCCTCCTCTTTTAGGATAGGAAATTCATGATAAAACTGATTGTATTCTTTGGCAAGGTCATATACAAAATTAGCTATCAGCGCCGGGCTAAGCAAGACTCCTGCATCACGAATAATTGCCGGGTATTTATACAAAAGCTTGATTAGTTGTTTTTCCTTATTATCAATTATAATACTCTTTTCAATAGATTGAGGTATGGTAATGCCATTTTCAGTCGCTTTACGAACCATCGATTGAATCCGGGTATAAGTATATTGAATAAAAGGCCCTGTATTACCATTAAAATCAACCGATTCCTTTGGATCAAACAACATGTTTTTCTTCGGATCAACCTTTAGAATAAAGTATTTAAGCGCACCAAGACCGATTATCCTGTAAATATTTTCAGCTTGTTCTTTGGTGTATCCGTCAAGTTTCCCCAATTCATCAGACATATCTCGGGCGGTATCAATCATTTCTTTCACCAAATCATCTGCGTCTACCACGGTTCCCTCACGACTTTTCATTTTTCCGCTGGGCAACTCAACCATTCCATACGACATATGCTTAAGTTGTGATGCCCAAGTATATCCCAATTTGAGAAGTATAAGCGACAATACCTGAAAGTGATAATTTTGTTCGTTTCCAACAACATAAATCATTTCGTTCACATGGTATTCACTAAACCGTTGACAAGCAGTTCCTAAATCCTGAGTCATGTAAACCGAAGTACCATCTGATCGTAAAAGCAATTTCTCATCTAAACCGTCCTTCGTTAAATCGGCCCAAACAGAATTGTCAGGTTTGCGAAACAAAATTCCATCTTCCAAACCTTTCTTAACAATTTCCTTTCCTAATAAATATGTCTGTGATTCGTAATAGATGCGGTCAAATGATACGCCAATTATCCGGTAAGTTTCTTCAAACCCTTTATAAACCCAGCTGTTCATCATCTCCCAAAGGCTTACAACTTCCGTATCTTTTGCTTCCCATTTCCGAAGCATTTCCTGAGCTTCCATAATAAGAGGAGCTTGCTTTTCAGCTTCTTCTTGCTTTAAGCCCTCGGATACAAGGTTTTTTATTTCTTGTTTATATTCAATATCAAACTTCACATAAAAATCGCCAACCAAATGATCGCCCTTTTTACCAGAACTTTCAGGGGTTTCGCCTGCACCCCATTTTGTCCAGGCGAGCATTGATTTACAAATATGTATTCCTCTGTCGTTAACAAGATTAACCATAGTTACATGGTGACCGTTGGCTTTAAATATCATGGACATCGAATAGCCAAGCAAATTGTTTCGAACATGACCCAGATGAAGAGGTTTATTTGTATTGGGTGACGAATACTCGACCATTACAGAGCGTCCGGTGGAGCATGGCTTCGCTTTTCCATAGTCCTTTTTCGAAATAATATCATTTAAAAACGAAACCCAGTATGATTGATTTATAGACAGATTCAGAAAACCCTTCACAACTCCAAAATCCTCAATTTCAGAAAGATTATTTTTAAGAAACAGCCCAATTTCTTGCCCTGTTTGTTCAGGTGATTTCTTTGAAATTTTTAGAAAAGGAAACATTACAACAGTGATATCTCCCGAAAATTCCTTTTTTGTTTCCTGAAGTTGTATCAGGTTATCAGCAACATTGATATGATATAATGTAAGTAAGGCATCTTTAACCCCTTTACTTATGAAATTCTCGACAGTCATGTTATGTATTGAAATTGAAACGCAAAGATAATATTTGCCAATTTTGTTTGGGGGGTGATGCTTAAAAAAAAGCAAAAAAAAAGTGTCATCATCACGACGACACTCCTAACACAGAAACTAACTACTACTAAACTAACTACTACTAAAACTAAACTACTACTATATTTTATGAAAATATTTTGCTTTAAAATATCTTCGTTAAACTTTTTCTTTATTGACAAACCAAATTAAAAACTTTGGTTTTATTTTTTTGCTTTTTTTATCAGCCTTGTTTAAATTATAAAACAAATACCGTGCCATAAACCTATTTTTAAAAAATATATTTCAGAAAAATATAAAAATAAATACCACATCCCTATTTTTCTATAAAACAAGCTATTAGGAAGCATACCTACGAACAAGCAGTTGAATAACTATCAACTATATCAATGGCTTTAATATAATCTCTACCTGATACTACTACTTTAACAGTCCCCGTTCCTCCGGGAACTATAATCCATGGAGTAGTGCTCCCAAGTAATTCATTTTTAAGAAACACCATTATATCAGCATTTTCGAGCATACTTTTCACGATGCCTGCATCCCAATAACTACCTGAAAAAACTTCAACAGGGCTATTAGCATCAATCGTTGCCATAAGTTTTCCATATTAGTTGATAGGCTTGTTGTCGTCCTTAAGTACAACAGAGAAAATAAATAATGCTACAGCCGAAGCTATAAATATAATGAGCAACGACATCATAAATTTGCCAATCACATCATGCAAATTGATAACATCCCATACTCCAAGTACACCAATAATGGTAAAAATGAGAACCAGAGTTACTAATAGGTACCCAACGAATTTTTTTAATGTAAAGTTCATGATTTGGTAGTATTAAAGTTGATGATTAGTTAAACAAAAGTTTAAATCAAAAATAAACAATCTTTGGTTCTATATTATCTGATACTCAAGATTTTTTTAAAAAGGAGGCCAAATCGTAAATAGAATTGAACAAATATTTATTGTTTTTGTGAATCAATTCCCACGAAAAACCCGGAGAAAGCTCAATAA
>JANXXY010000227.1 GCA_025350365.1 Bacteroidales bacterium
AATTTGCCAAACGACAAATGACCTGGTTCAGAAGAATGGAAGGTCAGGGAATGAAAATATGGTGGCTCGATGGTTATGACACAATAGAAGAAAAGGTAAGTATAGTCACTAGCTCTAAACATTTTAACAAAGTAAAGTAATAAAAGAATACTAATTTATAATTGAATTAAATACAATATTTTCCCATACTAAGTTATCATCCAAAAAATTAAAAAATATACCAAAATGCTTTAATTTAGGTATATTTGCATTGTTAATAAATAAGTTGGCCAATATATTAAATACTCGTTTAATTTTTGTAAAATAGCAATACTCATGAAAAGTTAGAGTAGCCTTGCAGGTCACCGAGCTTTAATAGCAATTTAAAAGTAGCTGAAAAATTAGCTGAAAAATACAATCCTTAAATTTATAATAAGTTATATTAGAGATTAGAGATTACAAAACACAGCCAACTACGCTTTCTGAAAATCGAAAAAATTAAGGTATGAAAACAAAAACAGTAAAAACAATAGATACAACCTGGGCTTTGCCAGGCGAACCTTTAAGCATTGATGAATTTAAAGCTGGTATCAAATAAGCTGAGAAAGGGCCATTTATGACATTAGACGAGTTGAAAAAAAGCGTTGAAGAATGGAAAATGAGCCAAAAACTGTAATATATTCAACGCGATTTAAACACGATGTCATTGATGTTTTCAAGTATGGCTTGGAAACATTTGGTAAAATACAGGCTGAAAAATATCAAAACAATATCTATATGTTAATTGATAGCCTTTATGTTACTTATGATATATACCCTGAATGCCGCCACCTACCCACAAAATCAAAAATGTACCGTTGGATCATCCTCCAATCGCACCTTATCATATACGCATAACTGACAAAGAAATTCAGGTACTTCGTATTGTTCATTCTCATCGCAGTATTACTAAAATCAGAGCTTCAAGAAGGGTTAAACTATAAAACACCAATGCCCGGCTTCTTCTCTGTTACCAGGCTTTCGTATTATTTGTAACCCAAGCGGTATTTTATTGTAGCGGTCAGGAGACCGCCATTTAATACGGCGAAGTTACAGACGTTCGCCGATCCGCTCCGGGTTTTATTGCATACTTCGGCTAGCCATGGGACGTACAGCCTCCGGCTGATATCTTGAGGAAGTTGGCTGATACTTTTAATACTTCAATTGATTTTCTTGTTTATGGTGATGCTGAGCAAAAAGCTCAAGAAAGCATTCATGATAATAAGTTATTATCTCAATTTAAAGCTGTTGAACAAATGAGTAGCAAAGATAAATCTACCATCATGGATCTTATTGATGCTTTTGTTAAAAGAAGCAAATTAAACCAGATTGAAGCCCTATGACAACCGAAAATAGTATTTCAGACAATAAAAACTTCGATGAAAAAAGCATACAGATGGATTGAGTTTTTTGGGCAATACATAAATAAGAATTTCTCTAATGTTTACGATCCAAAACGTCAATTTACCATATCAAAGCGTGGTTACCTGAGTCTAATTTTTTTAATTGATTTTGGCGTTATTGCAAATTTAAATTGCAATACCTACATTTAAAATGTTTTAAGACCTTGCAAAATGTAATGCTAACCATTTGGCGTTTTGCATTTTTATAAGCCTTTAAAAACCGCATGTTCAATACTATTTGAGATTAATGATATGAGTGATACAAAAACGGCTGTAATAGTCGGTGCCGGGATAGGCGGGATAACTACAGCAATTTATCTGGCAAAAAAAGGCTTTAACGTAAAAGTTTTTGAGAAAAACTCAGCGCCAGGCGGCCGCTGCGGCCAAACCATCCGCGATGGACATCGGTTCGACCTTGGAGCTACTATTTTTTTAATGCCAAACATCTATCGCAAAATTTTTGAGTCGTTAGGCTTAACCCTCGAAGAATTCCTTGAAACCAAACCTCTTGACACACTTTATAAAATTTATTTCGACGATGGCGCCGAAATAGCCTTTACAACCGACAAAAAGAAAATGGAATTGCAACTCGAAGCCATTGAACCGGGCAGTTTTGCTAAATCACAATCCTACATTTCAAAAGGTTATGAACTTTTTTTGGTTTCTATTAAAGAATTGCTTGGTCGGAATTTTTACCACTTATTTGATTTTGTAAGTCTCAAGAATGCACTGCTTCTAATCAGATTAAAAACATACATTAAGCATCATACCTACGTTGCAAGGTTTTTTAAACATCCACATTTAAGAATGGCGTATACCTTTCAAAACATCTATATCGGACAAAGCCCTTTCCACTCCCCTGCCCTGTTTTCAATGCTTCCGGCAGCTGAATTAACTGAAGGTTCGTTATTCCCAATTGGTGGAATGTACAACATTGTGGAAAAAATGATATCACTTGCTGAAAATTTAGGCGTCCAATTTCAATATAATAAAACGGTTACAAAAATTGTTATTGAAGAGAAGAAAGCAAAAGGAATTCGACTTTTGGAGGGCACAGAAATAAATGCTGATATCGTTGTTGCCAATGCCGATTTGCCTTATGTTTACCGTGAATTGCTTCCCGACAAGAATCTTTCGAAACGGATTGACCGCATGAAATTTTCCTGTTCTGCAATTGTATTTCATTGGGCTATCGATAAGGTATACCCGCAAATAGGTCATCACAGCGTATTTCTGTCGGCTGATTATAAAGGAAATCTCGATAAAATATTCAAAGAAAATTCGATGGCAGATAACCCAAGCTTTTATGTTCACGCTCCTGTAAGAACTGACCCATCGGCAGCGCCAGCCCATGAAGATTCCCTTTCGGTGGTGGTGCCGGTTGGAAATATTGATAAAAAAAAGAGCCAGAACTGGAATGCCCTAAAAAACACCGCTCGTCAGTCGGTGATAGAACGACTAATGAGCCTGGGAATGAAAGATATTGAACAGCACATAAAATTCGAGATCTGTTATCTGCCAACTACCTGGAAAAACAATTACAATGTTTCAAGAGGTGCAACATTTGGAAGTTTAAACCACAACATCATGCAAATGGGGTATTTCAGACCTCACAACCGGCACGACCGATACCATAATCTATACTTTGTAGGCGGAAGCACACATCCCGGAAACGGAATACCACTGGTTTTGTTATCAGCAAAACTAACTTCGGAACGAATTTTGAGAGACACAAAAAGCTAAATCCAACTAAACAATCATCAATGAGTTCGCAACGCGAAAAATATCTCGAAATATTTAATTCTATTAATTTTGAACAGATTAAGGATCATCCAAACATTCTAATTGCAGCAAATTTCTGGAGCAACGAAAGGTATGAGGCTGCTAAAACCTGTTATAAATTCATGCGGGTAATTGATGATTTCATTGATAACCACAAGGCCAGCCATGCAATGATTGCAGACAATGAAAAAAAACACTTTGTTGAGGATGTGGATCATTGGATAAATATGCTGATCGAAAAATCGAACGACAATCAGCTGCAAAAGGAATTAATCGATAGCATCGAAAAATTTCAAATTCCAATATGGCCAATGGAAGCTTTTGCAAA
>JANXXY010000408.1 GCA_025350365.1 Bacteroidales bacterium
TGCACAACCGGAGATAATTTTAGAAAACCAATTAGTGCAACAATTAGTTGCATTGGGTTATTCATTGGTGAAAATTGAAAAATTTATTCAGGAGAATTTACCGAAAATGAAGATACCAACGATATTTCACAAGAATTTGAAAAGTTCTGGAATGCCGAACAACAAAAAGCATTCAATCAACTGGTAAAAGATGAGAACCTTTCGGCAGTCAAAACACAATCCCTTATCAACGATTATCTGTATATCGAACGTGAACCCCTGCGCGATAAAATTTTAAATTTGCTCCAAGGCGATCAACCCTCAGTTTTAGAACGTAAAAAAACGGGAGATCGGATTCTAAAGAAGATTATAAATTTTGTCGATACATTTATTAATGGGGTAATTGGTAGTTGATTTAATCGACATCAAAAGGACAGTTTGTGAGCTTAAACGAATTTGCAGAATTTACCGGTTTATCTGTATCGGAATTAAATCCTACCTTTTGGATTAGTCGAAAACCTTTCCTGATTTCAATAAAATCGGCAGCT
Source organism: Bacteroidales bacterium (assembly GCA_025350365.1). Classification (GTDB taxonomy): domain Bacteria; phylum Bacteroidota; class Bacteroidia; order Bacteroidales; family JAAUTT01; genus JAAUTT01. The sequence continues at coordinate 528 of JANXXY010000408.1, forward strand.
TTAAAGCAATATATTTGAGTAATTTTGATTTCATTTAGTTGTCTAATTCTCTAAAATTATTTACTTTTGTAGCGTTAAGTTCTTTTAAAACAATGCGTTTCAATTCAATGTATTCGGTGGGGTAAGGATTCATTAAAATCTTGATTCTGAAAATGTACAATAAATTACAAATAATTCCGGTCGGCTTATTGTCTGATTACAAATTTTCAACTATCAATTTTCCATTTTCAATTCTCTTCGAAAAGCTCATCGATGCCGAAATATCTACCGATACATTTAGTTTTTACACCTCGGTATCTTCCGTTTTTTCGAACAAAATTGAAGGCGAAGAAATTGAATTGGATTCATACATCAAACATAAAAAATTTGGCATTGAGTTTTTACCCGACTATACCAAAAAAATTGACGACCTCTATAATGCATATATATTTGCCAAAAGCAATATATTAAACAAACAAAACATCGAAGAAGCCCACAAACTATTGAGCAATCATATTGTATCCAAACATCATCAGGATAAATTACGCAAACAAAACATGTATATCACCACCCCGGATGGTAAAATAGAGTATGTTGCCGCTTCGCCCTTCGAAGTGGAAAGCGAAATGAAAAAATTCTATTCCGATTTGGATATATTAGTTCAACAAAAAATGGATATTTCCGATGTTTTCTACTTCGCGGCCATGCTTCATTTGGATTTCGTAAAAATACACCCTTGGAATGATGGCAACGGGCGAAGCGCAAGGTTAATAGAAAAATGGGTTTTGGGTCAAAAGCTTGGTACAAAAAGCTGGTTCATACAAAGCGAGAAAAAATACTACTTGCAACATTAAACATAGTATAAAAACATTAGGGCTTTGGGGTTGGAGTATCCTTTGCTCGATTATTCCCAAGCATTACCATTTTTATTATTACTTCCACAATCAATTGAAAATGAAAAAGTGGAAATGTAAATTTGGTCTTTGAGAAAATAACAATGAATGAAAAATGTAAATTTGTGTAAAATGAAACTACTCCACACAGCCGATTGGCATATAGGCCAAACCTTTTATGAAAATGACAGATCTTATGAACATCAGAAATTTTTAGAATGGCTTACCGCTACCATTAGCGAAAAAGAAATAGACGTATTGCTAATTTGTGGCGACGTTTTCGATGTGTCCAATCCTGCAGCATCATCTGTTACTATGTTCTATAATTTTTTAATGAAGTCGGTTAAAGGGCGCCCAAACCTCCAAATTATAATTATTGCTGGCAATCACGACTCGCCTGCTCGTTTGGAAGCGCCAAAACCATTGTTGGAGTCATCCAATATAACTATTATTGGGAATGTAGAAATTAATGACAAATCAATAAATTACGAAAAAATAGTTGTTCCAATAAAAAATGGTATCGGTCAAATAAAGGCATGGTGCATTGCAATGCCCTATTTGCGGCCTGGCGACTATCCTTCAGTTGCAAATGCTAGCGCTTCTTATGCCGATAGCATTGCTGCTATATACAATGAGGCTTACGCACATACGCTAACTGCGAGACAAGCCGGCGAAGCTGTTATCGCTTTGGGTCACCTTCATACGTTAGATGCTGAAGTCTCAGAGAATGATAGGAGTGAGAGGTTAATAATGGGAGGGGTTGAATTTGTCCCGGTTTCAGTTTTCCATGACAATATCGTTTATACAGCTCTTGGGCACATACACAAGGCACAGAAAATTGGAGGTAAAGAAAATATCCGCTACTCCGGCAGCCCATTACCCATGTCATTTTCGGAGGTGAATTATAAGCACCAGGTAATTTATTTTGAGATTGAAGGGGAACAAGCTAAAAATATTCAATCAATAGAAATTCCAATCACCGTAAAGTTATTACGAGTGCCCTCAGTGCCTAAGCTTTTGAATGAGGTATTACATGAATTAAACCAGTTGCCTGAGGCAACCGATATGGAAAATCCTCCCTTTTTGGAAGTTCGTGTTTTACTCGATGGCCCCGAACCATCACTTAGACATCAAATTGAAAATGTTTTAATAAATAAGAATGTTCGTTTGGCCAAAATTGATGTTAAATATCCTATGGGCAATAATTCTGAAGAAGAAGTGATGTCTTACGAAAAATTACAAGAATTGCAGCCGGTAAATGTTTTCAACAGAATTTATAAATCACGTTACAATAATGAAACTCCTGAAGAATTGCTGTCACTCTTTAATCAGGTTTCCAATGAGATAAGTTTAAAAGATAATTAGGTCATGAAAATATTAGCCATACGTGTAAAAAATTTAGCCTCGTTGGAAGGAGTCTTTGAAATTGATTTTTTAAAAGAACCACTTAAATCTGCCGGTATATTTGCAATTACCGGACCAACGGGTGCGGGGAAATCAACTTTACTCGATGCTCTATGTTTAGCCTTGTTTTCGAAGACTCCCCGACATGTTGATGCAAAGGAATCAGGCATTGAATTGCAGGATGGAAACAACAAAATAAACCAGGGCGATATTAGGGGAATTTTACGGAAAGGATGCACAGATGGGTATGCTGAAGTCGAATTTATTGGAATTGATGGTATTACATACAAATCTATCTGGTCGGTACGAAGGGCGCGTAACCGGGTTGATGGCAGCCTTCAAGCTGATACAGTAGAGCTTACAAATCTGAATACAAATACAGTTTATCCCGAAAAGAAGACCGAAACCCTAAACGAAATTGTACGGTTAGTTGGCTTAAATTATGAGCAATTTACACGTTCGGTGCTTCTTGCCCAGGGCGATTTTACTGCTTTTTTAAAAGCCGATAAAGATGAGAAATCCTCATTGCTCGAAAAACTTACCGGTACTGATATCTATTCGGAAATATCCAAACGCACATATGAAAAAAGCAAGCAGGCAGAACTGGAATTGACCGGTTTACGAAAACAGATGGAAGGTATTACATTGTTGACTACCGAAGAATTGCAACTATTTAATGAACAGAAAGTGGCGCTTGAAAAAAAGGAGAGCGATTTAAAAGTTGAACTTGATCAGATTTTAACTGAAATCATTTGGAATACCACACTTGCTAATTTAGTGCAGAGTAAGGACAAATCTGAAATAGAATGGAATCAATCCAAAAAAGAAAAAGACGATGCAGCTGAAAAAAAAATAAAATTTGATCTGATCGAAAGCGCACAAGGAGCTAAAAGTCTATTTGAAGCCAGAGAAAGTGTTAAAAAATTATTGCTTCATAAATCAAATGAATTGGACGTTTTACTAATCAGAATCAAAGCATTAAATGATAAATTGGTTGGAGCAATTTCAAACTTAACCAACGCGGAAACCGATTTTTTTAAAAATGAAATTGAGTATAAAAATGCCATTCCTGATATTGATAAAGCAAAAATAACAGACACTCTAATTGCTGAAAAAAAGAGTCAAATGATATTAGCAACAAATGAAACCGAAGAAGCTAATGCCAGAAAAGTTAAACATTTAATTTTGCAATTATCGAAAGAAAAGGAAATTAGTACGTTAGCTAAAGAAACAGACGAGCTTAGTAAATGGAAAAATAAAAATTTTGCCAACCAAAAAATTGCTGAAAATATAACTTTGATTTTATCAAAATTAACGGATGCTGACAAATTGATGTTTCAGCAAAAAACAATTTTGGGTGAAATAGAAATGGTAAGACTAAAAATTAAAAAATCTTCGAATGATATTGAAAACCTTGAAAAAAATCTTGGATATAAGGCCAGTACACTTCTGGACTTAAATATCACATTTCAGCTTCAATTAAATCAATTAGGAGCAATACCAATCGAGGAAATTAAAAGTAAACTTGGCATACTCTCAAAATCATCTGAAGAAAATATTAATGCCAAAAGTTGTTGGGAATTACTCTATGCCACCCAACTCGATTATAGTAAAATCCAGACAAAATTAAGCGATACAAATAATTTTCTGGAAACAAGCGTAGAGAAATTAGCCTTGTTGAATGGTAACCTTCATGAAGCCTCAATTAAAAAAGGACTAACTGAAAAATTGCTAACCAAAGCTTTGTTGGAAACTACTGAAAATGTTGAAACCTTGCGCACTCAACTAATTGAAGGAGAACCTTGCCCGGTTTGTGGGAGTGAACATCACCTTTATGCAAAGGATAATAAGACATTACATTCTATTCTTGATGGGCTAAAACTTGAGTTTAAAACGTGTACCAACGAGTATGAGAAATTATTGAAAGACCAAAGTAGTCTGGACCAATTATGCAAAAGTTTAGAAAAAGAGAGTGCTTCAATTTCAATTGAAGCCGGGTTAATTTCAGAAGAAATAAAGATTCGTGACCAAAAGTGGCAGGCCTGCAATCCAAATAAAAAATGTTTGGAGTTGCCTGAAAATAAGCGATTAGCCTGGTTTCATGCTGAATTAAGTGATATTAAAAATAACGTAATTGAAATTCAAAATAAGATAGATAATTACGATCGGCTCAAAACCGCCACTGATCTGCAAAAGGAAGATGTCGGCAAACTAACCAACGAACTTTCTGTAACTCAACAATCACTTAGGGACGCACAACGTGATAAACTAACTTATAGCCTTGAATTGACAAGATTAGAGGGTGAATTAAATACATGCAAGATAAGTGCATCGGATGTTATAGATATTTTAAACCCTCATTTTAACAACCCTGATTGGAAGGAAAAATGGCAAATTGACCCTGTTATTTTTGAAGAACGGCTGACATTGTTTGCAGATGAATGGATTGCAAAGATCAAATTACTAGAATCAGATATCCACAAACAAGGTGTTTTAGAAACAGAACTCAATGGTCTTAATAAGCAAAAAGATGATTTAGAGGCTTTAGTGAACAGCGCTGGCAATAAGCTAGCGGATTTGGCAGATAATTTGAAGTTACTTCTTGAAGATCGAAAGAAGTTATTTAACGGTGATGAAACTGCTGTAGTGGAAAAGCATTTTAAAAAAGCGATAGAAGATGCACAAACTGCTGTAACATCGTTCAAATCTGAAAAAGATAAGCTGAATGATGAAATCACCAAAACCAACGGAAGCATCGAACAATTAAACCGGGACACCTCATCCTTTAATCAAAAACTGGCCGAACATTCATCTAATATTCGTGACTGGCTCATCAATTACAATGTAGTAAACCAACATCAACTGTCCGAAGAAATTCTAATTCAACTTTTGGCTTATTCGGCGGAATGGATTTCAGCAGAAAGATCGTATTTAAATAATTTAAATGAGGCAATAACCAGCTCGAAAGCAATATTTGATGAACGGAAATTGCAGTGGGAAACTCATTTACAAAAGAAATTGTCGGATCGCATTATCAATGAATTGAAAACGAGTCAGGAAGAAGTAAAAGCAAATATTAGTTCAGCTGTTACTGAAAAAAATGAGATTGAATTTAAACTAAGGCAAGATACTACCAATAAAAAGCAAGTTGGTAGCCTTCTATCTGAAATAAGCTTTAAACAAAGTAGTTTTGCAAATTGGCAAAAGTTAAATGAATTAATAGGATCGGCCGATGGAAAAAAATTCAGACAAATTGCGCAGGAATATACGCTGGATATTTTACTGGGCTTTGCCAATATTCATTTGCAGCTTTTGGCTAAGCGTTACAAATTAGCACGAATTTCGGATACATTGGCTTTACAAGTACTTGATAAGGATATGGGCGACGAGATACGTTCTGTTCACTCGTTGTCAGGAGGTGAATCGTTTCTCGTTTCTCTTGCTTTAGCGTTAGCTCTGGCATCATTATCTTCCAACAAAATGAAGGTTGAATCTTTATTTATTGATGAGGGGTTTGGTTCACTTGATCCTGCAACACTGAGCATTGCAATGGATGCATTGGAATGTCTGCACAACCAGGGCCGGAAGGTGGGAGTAATATCGCATGTACAGGAAATGACAGAACGCATACAAACACAAATTAAGGTTTCGAAACTTTCCAATGGAAAGAGTAGGTTGGAAATTACAGGAATGCTGGTTTAGGTTTACTCAATTTACTTGGTGAATGTTTATGTATATAATTTAGTGAGCTCAGATTATTGTAATCCTGACCGGAAAGTTTTCATATACATTGCAGTTTCTCTCACTAATCTTTGAACCGCAAGTCCATGATGTAAATCTGGAATAAAGGATTGATTGTCGAAGCCGGTTATAAATTGATAATGGGCATGAAACATCGATCGCAGCCATCCACCCGGAACATGCGCCGAAGGAAAACTGGTATCAGGCAGAAAATTGCTTCCAGAAAATACATCTACCCAATGTCCATCTTTTTCCAGAAAATATTTTATTTGATCGGGTAATTGTGATGAAAATTTAATAGCCCCTTTTTCATAATATATTTCGAATGCAAGCAAATCGCCCGTTCCTGAACTTACCCTGCTAGCTGATATTGTTCCTACAGCGCCTGTTTTTTGTTCATACAAAGATATTTCAGAATATAGGTCTGATTCTCGTGATACATCAGGAAAGGAACCTCCTTGCAATGCATGAACAATTTTTAAATCGTCACCTAAAAAAGCGATTGCTAAACTAATGGCATGCGAACCAAGATCGGCCATTGCCCCGCCATCCGGAGCCGGGGTAAGCCGGCTTGTTCGCTTTTCACGATACGAGGATTTCAAATAATCGCTGTGCTTAAGTGTGAAATTGAAATGAATTGGCGAACCAAAATCATTACAATTTTTTATTTTTAGCGCTTCACGAACCGCCGACATCTGCAATAGCTGAAAACCTACCTGAATTTGTTTATTTTTAGTTGTTTTATTAAGTAATTCTGTCATTTTCTGTTCCTCTTCAAGCGATGAACATACCGGTTTCTCCAAATATATTTTCGTTACTCCATTCATTTCGAGCACTGCCTCCAAATGTGAAAAATGTGAATTATTTGGCCCAAGGATAAATACCGTATTAATCCCGGCCTCCTTTATGAAATTCGAAAAATCCAATACTTTTGTAAAGCCAAACTGTTCAGCAAAAGACGAACGGCTTTGATCATTCAAAGAAGTAACCGCCTCAAATTGAATTTTTGGTACTTGTGGATAATAAAACTTTAGAGAGTTTAACGAAAGGGCATGAGCTTTGGCAATACCCCCAACACCTATAAATCCGACAGTTATTTTTTTCATATGGACTGAATAAATTGCTTTTGAACAAATTAAGATAACAAAAACTAAAATAAACTATTTTTTTTTAAAAGTTGTTGATCATCATTTGTAATTAACTTTTTAGTTTTCTATTGTTTGATGAGAATCATTATTTTAACTTTGTTTCTCTTGCATATTTAATTATTCATCTAAAAAGCTTTATGAAAACAATTCTTCTTTCAACCATTTTCATGATATCGGTCATTTTTCATGTTTCCGGACAAACTACTTTTGGGCATGATGAATTCGAGACATCGAAAGGGAAACTTACCATATATTTTATTGGACATGGATCCTTGATGTTTGATTTTAGCGGTAAAATTGTTTATGTTGATCCATGGTCGAAATTGGCAGATTATTCAACACTTCCCAAGGCAGATATTATTTTAGTGACTCATCAGCATGGTGATCATCTCGACTCAGTCGCTATTAACAAAATTTTAAAATCCAACACCCTGATTGTTGAAAATAGCGCTGTATTCGACATTTTAAAACAGGGGATTGTGATGAAGAATAACGATAAAAAAACTATTGAAGGTATAGAAATAGAAGCAGTTCCAGCTTACAACACAACTACAGATCGAGATAAATTTCATCCAAAAGACAGAGACAATGGTTATGTGTTAACATTTGGTAATAAACGGGTTTATGTAGCAGGAGATACTGAAGATATTCCTGAAATGGCCGCGTTAAAAAATATAGATATCGCTTTTTTGCCAATGAACCAACCCTATACAATGCTTCCTGAGCAAGTTGCAAAGGCTGCACTTTCATTTAAACCTAAAATTTTATACCCATACCATTTCGGTGAAACCGTTGTTGCCAAATTAAATGACCTGTTGCCCAAAAATTCGGGCATCGAAATCAGGATAAGATCTCTCAAATAGAAAATAACACTTTTTAATTATAGAGGCCTTGTCTATCTTCCTAATAAAGAGTTATGTAATACTTAAGTTATTCAAATTTCGTTAGGATATTATCCAACAATCTAATAATATAACACTTTTTTTCTAGGCTAGTTACAAACCTGGGATGTGTGGAATAGTTTTACCTAAGTGTTAATAAAACCAATATATTTGTGCAATTTTAAATTTATCTGGTTATAAATTATTTATTACAAGAATTAAAACTAAATGCCTGAAAATAATTCACTTCCATACAAAGACAAGCAACTGCAGTTTGATCGGCGTTATTTGGAAATGGCTCGCATCTGGGCACAAAATTCGTATTGTAAACGAAGACAGGTTGGCGCATTGATTGTTCATGGTAAGATGATCATCAGTGACGGATATAATGGTACCCCATCTGGCTTCGAAAATATTTGCGAAGACGAAAACAATAAGACGAAACCATATGTTCTCCATGCTGAAGCCAACGCAATTACCAAAGTGGCCAAGTCGAACAATAGTAGCGCGGATGCAACACTTTACGTTACAACTTCCCCTTGCCTTGAATGTGCCAAACTTATCATCCAATCAGGGATTCGGAGGGTTGTTTATTGCGATAAATACCATAACGAAGATGGGCTTCGTCTTCTTGAGAGGGCAGGAATTGATGTCGGTTTTATCGATATGGACCTCGAAAGACTTGCTCCAATCCTTTCGCAGCTTTAATAAATGTCAAATTTTGTGATTTTGTAGTTAAAATATTGAGAATTCGATGAGCATTCATAACAAAAAATCTGTTGTTTTATTTCCTTTAATCCTGGCTTTGATTCTGGTGTTGGGAATGTATCTTGGTGTTAAATTAAACAAATCAGGCATTAGCGAGCGATTACTCATATATCCCAGGGTCGACAAAGTAAATAGTGTGTTAAACCTGATTGAGGATTCCTATGTTGATTCAGTTTCACGTCAAAAACTTGAGGAAGTAGCCATTGAATCTGTTCTTCAGAAACTTGACCCTCATTCGGTGTATATCCCTGCGGACGAATTG
>JANXXY010000293.1 GCA_025350365.1 Bacteroidales bacterium
CAATTGCCTTTTTAGCCTGTTCATCATCAGACATTTCAACAAATCCGAATCCTTTACTTCTTCCTGAGAATTTATCAGAGATAATTTTCACTGAGGAAACTTCACCATACTCTTCAAAAAACTCTCTTAATTCGCTTTCCTCTAAACTAAAGGGAAGACTTCCAACAAAAATGTTCATAAACTGACAATTTAATTTATTTGATATTTTTTGTAAATGTACTTTTTTTTTAAATCAAATTCGAATTAATTATTAAAATCCATTGGACATCCTCTACTATAAATTGATACAAATTCGACTGAGGCCAAAAAAATCAAGCTATTGCTTAGGAAAAAAAATTTTATTTTCATGTTTTTTTTATTTCATATTTGTATTTTGAAAAGCAATATAATAAGAACACTATGAAACGAAGAAATTTCATCCTTACTTCAACGGCCGTAAGCGCCTCTTTGTTGGTAGATTTTTCAACTATAGCATGTTCCTCTGAAAAACAAAAGACTTCTCAGGACTATAGTAATTTTCCATTACTTGAAAAAACCGTAATGGATCTTCAACAGGATATGCAATCAGGAAAATATTCGTCAGCTGAACTTACAAGATTATATTTGGACAGGATCTTTAAAATCGACAAAAACGGTCCCAAAGTAAATAGTATCATAGAAATTAATCCGGATGCAGTTATTATTGCTGAGCAGTGCGATAAAGAGCGAAAGGAAGGGAAAGTACGCGGACCATTGCATGGTATACCTATTTTGCTAAAAGACAATATTAATACTGCCGATAAAATGGTTACCAGCGCTGGTTCTCTGGCTCTTGCTAATTCCATCGCTCAAAGAGATGCGTTTATTGTAAAAAGGCTTCGTGAAGCCGGTGCTGTAATTATGGGAAAGACAAATTTAAGTGAATGGGCCAACTTTCGATCTACACGCTCCTCCAGTGGATGGAGTGGTAGGGGTGGACAGACTCACAACCCATACATTACCGATCGGAACCCTTGTGGTTCAAGCTCAGGATCAGGTGTAGCCGTTTCATCAAATTTCTGTGCACTGGCCATTGGCACCGAAACAGACGGATCCATAGTTTGCCCATCATCTACCAATGGTATTGTTGGAATTAAACCAACATTAGGTCTTTGGAGCCGCACAGGTATAATTCCAATTGCCCATTCGCAGGACACTGCCGGCCCAATGGCTCGAAATGTAAGCGATGCTGCAATACTTCTTGGAGCTCTTGCCGGTATTGATGAAATTGATGAAATAACCCGCGATAGCAATGGCAAAGCACATGCCGACTATACCAAATTTCTGAACATTAATGGCCTAAAGGGAGCTCGCATTGGTGTATCACGCAATTTTTTTGGCTTTCACGAACGTGTTGATGAATTAATAGAAGTTGTAATTTCAGATTTAAAACGATTGGGAGCAGAAATTGTAGACCCTGCAAACATCGAATATCTCAAGGAATGTGGCGAGGCAGAAAATGAAGTATTGCATTATGAATTTAAAGCTGATCTGAATTCATATTTATCACAACTGCCTCCAGGTTTTCCAGTCCGGACCCTTGAACAAATTATTGCCTTTAACAGGAAATATGCACACAAAGAGTTACGGTTTTTCGGTCAGGAAACCATGATAAAATCGAATGAAAAAGAACCATTGACCAATAAACTTTATATTGAGGCATTAGCCAACCTTCGAAAATATTCACGCGAATTAGGTATTGATGCTACCATGAAAAAACACAATCTTCAGGCCATTATTGCACCTACCGGAGGGCCAGCATGGACAACCGACCCAATAAATGGCGATAGGTACCTTGGAGGTAGTTCTTCACCTGCCGCCTGTGCCGGATATCCATCTATTACTGTACCTGCCGGTTTTATTGATGAACTGCCTGTAGGTGTCTCATTTATTGGGAAAGCCTGGAGTGAACCTGAGCTGATAAGTTTCGCTTACGCCTATGAACAAGGTACCATACACAGAAAGCCACCTAAATTTTTACCAACAATACCAATTGAATAGAAGATCTTTATATATCAGAGTTAAGTTGAACCTTATTATTGCAGTTTGTTTTCGATTATCTTTCTTTATAAAATACCTCAGTATCTTTTTTTAAGGTACGGATAATGAGGGCAAATTCAAAAATTGAAATTAATCGTAACTAGTTATCAGTCAATTATTTTCAAATTATCTCATTTTCAAATTTAGCGAAGTGTTGTTATATTTAACCTATTCTAAAGAACCATTTTGTTACTGGTTTGTTTTATAGTATTAATTATTTGATTTTCAGAGTTTAATTTTTGCATTATGAATAGAAATAATAGAAGTAGATGGCCCCTGGGTAGAACATATGTAAAGGTTGATGATATCGTTGAAAATTCGTTTCGTGTTGCTATTGAACGTGTTGGATTGTTAACCTCGAAAGAGTATATAAGCTATATGAAAGGTTGGCCCATTTGGGTAGCGCTTGAAACACTCTGCAATAAGCTTATGCCTTATGCCAAGGAAAACGAAATACATAAAAAAGTGGAAGAATCATTTTCGATTTTCCGGTTGAGTTTGGAGAATTATTGCAAAATGCATAAGGTTAGAAGAGATTTCAGAACATTTTTGATGCATCCTGAAAAAATCAGAATTTACAGTACAACCTCATAAATATTTTGAGCTATATACCTCAAAATAAATTACGTTAACAAATCGTTTCACTCTGGAATCTGGTGTATGGAAGGATAATGAGCTTTCGAAAGTATATGATGGAGAAGATGCTCAACTGAATAAGGCCATTGAAGTAATAAAAGAGCAATTAAAGAATTATAAGGGTATACCACTAAAGATTTTTGAGATGGATTGCTGATATAATACAGGTTGAACTGCTGGTTTTTAAGCTGGAATTTTTGCACCATGCTTTAAAAGCTTAACCAATCCGCTTGATGCGCAATTTGCAATCATTGACACTGTTATTTTTTATTTTCAACCTCATGAATACACTTCCAGCCATTATTGTATACGAGTCAAAAATCTTACCGATGTTTCCACTAAATGCTCCTGTATAATGGACATAAGTGGTATCCATGACTTCGTTTTCAAAAAATACTTCTGAATTTTCCGGTAAAATAAATTCCGAGAAGCCTATTGTTAGGGCAACTGCATTTGGCGATGTAAAGTATAAAATATACGTTGTTTCATCGTCAGTAGCTGAGCTAATTGTAGCTTTTTTGAAAAATCAAAGTCGGTAAAAATACTATTCCCAACATATTCAATGGAATGGTTTGGTTCTTCTTGGGTACTATTTAATTTTGTTTCATCCTTATAAACAGGTGGTAAAAAAACTGCATTCGTATTTTTGTATGTTTTATTCGGAAATGTTCCAAATTTTATTTTCCCACTAGCTTTTTGTGCCAAGGCCACAAAAGAGTACTATCTTTTTCATCTCTTTATTTTTCAAGTTTCTAAATTAACTTATTTATTCGAGATTTTTTCTACACTTGCTCTTAACTCTTTGTTTTCATTTTTTAGGTATTCGATGCTTTTGTTTTGTTCAATCATCATCAGGGTTATCTCTTCTATTTTCTTAAGCAAGATAACATTCATTTCGCCCACATCAATACCTTTTTCTTTAACTTCAGTGGTCGAAGGCACATCCGGTAAGTGCCTGTATATCTTGATGTATGATTCTATTTCGGATAATGATCGCATTTTATGGTTTTCCGCAAAAACAAAGGCTGGCCAGTTTGAACGTAACTTAACAACTACCTTTTCCGCAACCATTGCCCCATTAACTGCCAATTTATAACTTTTAGTCGGGTAATTACCTGTTGTGTAGGTGATACCAAATCCAACACCAACGGTACCATCCCCATAAAGTGTTAAAGCACTTACATTTGGGTCGTCAGCACTAAAGTACAAATTTTATTTAAAGTCAATATATGTATGTAGGTTATTCCAATGATGCATCGTTAATCGTGGAGTACCTACACTTAACGCAACTCCATTACATCCCATAAGGATTGAAACTCCTCTAGGCATCCTATTAAGTTAACAAACTTTGTTTGACTCTTTTAGGTCTGACGACTCTGGAAGGTCAGGTGAGATGCCCAACCTGGCAGAGCCCGAAGGTCCTGCCAAAGTTTAAATTTCTTAAAAAACAAAAAAGTGGGAAAAGTAAAAAAATGAAAAAATGTTTGACGAAAGATTAAAAATGTATGACTAAAATTAATTTTAATTGTATACTATTTCGTTTTTTATTAAGAAGTTAAGGATATTCGCTCAATGGAAGGCTAGTATATTACCCTCTTTTTTTCATTTCTTCGATTTGTCTTTTTGCCAAACCTGTATATCTTATTATTTTTTCAATTGTCTCACCATCCTTTATCATTTCTTTAGCGATTTCAATCTTTCCTTCTATCTTTCCTTCAATCTTTCCTTCTATCTTTCCTTCTATCTTTCCTTCAATCTTTCCTTCAATCTTTCCTTCAACCTTTCCTTTAATTTCACCTTCTTCCCGAGCAGTGTCTATCGAGTT
>JANXXY010000295.1 GCA_025350365.1 Bacteroidales bacterium
TTACTTAAGCAATTTGGACTGCAAAAAGGCAAGTTGGTTACAAATGATAGCGCTTTAAAACACTCAGGCGATGATTTAGCCGGCGATACAGGCGGCGATGATGGTTTAGATAACGAAATTATTTCTGTTGATCTTTCAAAATTAAACAGCGATGTTGCTCAAATTTTCTTTTTTTTGAATAATGTTGGAAAAGAAGATTTTGCGCAAATTCCTTATGCTAAAATAAGAATGTATGAAGGAACACCAACTTCTGTAAAAGAAGTATTTGCATCCTATAACGTATCTGCCGAATCGCAATATGCCGGAAAAAGGGCAATTGTAATGGGCAAACTTTATAAAAAAGAAAACGAATGGAAGTTTAATGCCATTGGTGACCCTACTGATGATGGGTTTCTTGGTCAAACAATTCAGCGAATTGTTAAATCGTATTTATAAATAATATCCTACATGAGAAGATTACCAGTTTATTTAGTTTTAGATACTTCCGGTTCAATGACCGGAGAACCAATTGAAGCCGTGAAAAACGGGGTTCAGGTGCTGGTATCGACTTTAAGACAAGATCCTTATGCACTCGAAACAGCCTTTTTAAGTGTTATAACTTTCGATAGTTCAGCCAAGCAACTTGTTCCGCTTACTGAATTGTCGATGTTTCAAATGCCTAATATTCAAGCCTCCGGACCAACGGCACTAGGCGAGGCCCTTTCACTTTTAGCAAATAGAGCCAATTCGGAAGTTGCCAAAACGACCCTCGAAGTAAAAGGCGATTGGAAACCTTTGGTATTTCTAATGACCGATGGCGAGCCTACCGACAACTGGCAAAATGGATTAGCCGAATTTAAAAAACAAAAATTTGGAATGGTAGTTGCTTGTGCCGCCGGGCAAGGAGCAAACACCAGTATTTTGAAACAAATTACTGATGTTGTGGTTCAACTTGATACTGCCGACAGCGCAACAATAAAAGCCTTCTTTAAGTGGGTTTCAGCATCGGTAAGTACAGGTAGCCAAAAGATTGAAGCAAGTGGGAAAGAAGTTACAGGGTTAAATGAACTTCCTCCTCCTCCTCCCGAAGTCAATATTGTAGTTTAATCATAATGGGAATTCATAAATCATATGAATTTCCATTTTTAAAAAATGGTTTTGAAAATTCAGAACTCCTGACCCCAACACTGATTCTCAGAGATTTAAAATAATAGTTTCGTAAATTAAATAGTTCATTAATGAATAAGGTAATAAGGTTTGTTTAGAAGTGTTATTGCTTTCTACTAAGGTTTAAAAAACCTTATTTTAAAGTTTTTAACCTTAGTAGGAGAACACACAATTCGCTTATAAAACCTCTTATTACCTTATTTAATCTAACCAATTTTAATTTACGAAAGGTTAAGAGTACTGAAATTAAAGAAACACACCAAAAGTTTCAGTCTATTTAAGGCATTATCAATATGAGAAGATTACCGGTTTACATATTAATTCAAACCTCCGGGGCAATGCGCGGTGAGCCTATTGAATCAATCAAGGTAGGCCTTGAAGCTATGGTTGCCAGTTTGCGGCAGGATCCGTTTGCGTTGGAATCGGTATACATGAGTTTAATAACATTTAACCGGACACCTGAACAGCTTTTGCCCCTTACCGAATTGGAAAACCTACAAATACCAACCATACAACAACCCACGTCCGCAGGAACCCATTTGGGTGAAGCATTAGAGTTTCTTTGTAAAAAAGTTGAAGCAGAAGTACAACTTAGCACGCCGGACCGGAAAGGTGACTGGAGTCCCCTGCTATTTATTATGTGTGATGGCCGCGCCTCTGATATTCAATTGTTCAACCAAATTTTACCCGAAGTGAAACGAAGAAACTTCGGAAGCATTATAGCCTGTAGTGTTGGTTCAAAAACTGATGTGGAGAATCTAAAAAAAATTACCGATCAAATTGTAAGCCTTGATACCACGGATAGTTCCACTTTTCGGCAATTTTTTAAATGGGTGTCGGCTTCTGTTAGTATTGGAAACAGGAGTATTGGAGCAACCAGCGATTTGGTGCTGCCACCGCCGCCTCCCGAAGTTCATACTGTAATTTAATATTAAAACAAATGAAAATTATATTATTCCTGTTATTTAGTATATTAATAATTGGATTATTCCTTTATTCAAAACTTGCACCATATAAAGACAGGTTAACAGGGAATTATCAGAAAACCTTTAGCTTTTTCGATAAGGTATACACGCCTGTTCTTAATCTTTTAAGAAAAATATCATCGCCGGCGCAGGTAGGTAATGGCATTGCTGTTGATATGTCGCAAATAATTTTACTTCTGATTTTATTGTTGCTTTTTAACCTCGTTTAAAATGAGACGACTGCCCATTTATTTTTTAATCGATGTATCTGAATCGATGGTGGGTGAACCAATTGAACTGGTTCAGGAAGGAATGTCATCTATTATTAAAGAACTACGAACCGATCCATATGCTTTAGAAACGGTATACATTTCAATTATTGCCTTTGCAGGAAAAACGCAAAAAATAACACCTTTAATTGAATTATCAAATTTTTATGCACCAAAATTACCCATTGGCGGAGGCACTTCGTTGGGAATTGCTTTGGATTTTTTAATGAACGATATTGACACTGCCATTCAAAAAACAACTATGGAACAGAAAGGCGATTGGAAACCAATCATTTTCCTGTTCACTGATGGTAACCCTACCGATCGGGTTGATTCAGTTTTTGAACGGTGGAACCAAAAGTATAGGAGCAAAACCAATCTGGTTGCTATTTCGTTAGGCGATAATACCGACGCTAGGTTGTTAGGTAGGATTACGGATAATGTGTTGATGCTCAAAAATACCGATGCTGAATCGTTTAAAAAGTTTTTTAAATGGGTAACCGCTTCGATAAAAACAACAAGCGTAAGTGTTTCAGCTACTTCTGATGATGGCTTACATCTGGCGCCAATCACTAATGGATATCTCTCTAAAATTGATCTCGAAAAATATACCAATTCAAATATTGATGAGAATTTTGCAGTTATTCTTGGAAAATGCCAGGCAACCAAACGTCCATATCTCATTAAGTATCAGAAAAGACTTGCTCCTTCGGAATTTAGCGATTTTGTAAAAAATGTACTGGAATACAAATTGGTAGGAGCATACCCCATTGATAATAATTATTTTGATTTAAGCGAAGCCGTAAAAAGCAGCAAAACTATAAACACTGCCGAATTAAATGGTTTTCCCAATTGCCCGTGCTGCGGAAATCCTTATGGGTTCAGTCATTGCGGATGTGGTAATGTAATGTGCACTGGAGAAGCCGAAGTAAACCGCTGCCCATGGTGCAATATCGAAGCTCGATTTAGTGCCGGAACAGGTAGTTTGAATATTACCAGGACTCGAGGGTAAATAATTCATGATGTACAGGTTAATTAAATAACGTAACTGAAATAAAATGGAAGAAAATAGCGTAACACCGCCATTAAATGATATTTCGAACGATAAAGTTGCCAACGATGCTTTTGCTTTACAAATAAAAAACAAAAGCATTTCACTACCCAATGGTAAAGTAAATCAGCAATATTGCATTCCATTTACTTTTGAACAATTGGGAATAGAGGATATTAACGACTTTTGGTTTGACGGATTAGAAAATATTGGTTTGAAATATAATCCTGACACCAGTGAAATTTCTGGTAATCCCACAGTTGCCGGTGATCATAAGATAAAACTGAGCATAAAACGAAAAGATTGGACAGAAAACAAGCCGATTTTTGAACGCGAATTAGTACTTGTTATCAACCACGACCCAAAATCGTTGTGGAAGGAAATACCTACCCCTACCGATACTGAATACTACAAACCGGATAGCGCTAAACAATTTTTAAAAGTTGAGGCTTCGACCGGATTTCTGAAATTTGGAAAGGAATTTCGGAAAGATATTGTAGTAGCCAGTCAGCGTGGGCGATCACATGCACACGAGGGAAAAGCCCGTGACGATGACTTTGGTGTTGCTTACGATAAAGGTAATCAGTGGTACATCATGTCGGTTGCTGATGGTGCAGGCTCAGCAAAATCTTCACGGAGAGGTTCCGAAATTGTTTGCAAAACATTTGTTGAAGTTTGTCAATCGCAGCTTTCAACCCAACACGAAAATTTTGAACATCTTATAAAGGAGTTTAGTAAAGAAACTTCGGACGCTAACCGCAAAAAATTGGGCGATACTCTTTATAGTATTGTTGGCGCAGGCGTATTTAAAGCATATAAAAACATAGAAGAAGAAGCTCAGAAATCAGGAAAGCCAATAAAAGATTTTTCAACTACGCTGATTGTTTCGATTTGTAAAAAGTTCAAATTCGGTTGGTTTGTTGGTGCTTTCTGGGTTGGTGATGGCGCTATTGGTATCTACAATAAAGAAACACAATTTTTAAAATTATTGGGCGAATCGGATAGTGGTGAGTTTGCCGGTCAAACCCGCTTTTTAACAATGCCCGAAATTACTCAGCCTGCCGAATTGTACCGACGGTTGCGTTTCGACATCGTGCCGGATTTTACAGCGCTGATACTTATGACTGATGGTATTTCGGATCCAAAGTTCGAAACAGATGCCAATTTGATGAAAATCGAGAAATGGAACGAATTATGGACTGATCTTTTACAAATGGTTACTTTTGCCGACGATAACGAGTTAGCAGCCGGCCAATTATTAAAATGGCTCGACTTTTGGTCGCCTGGCAATCACGATGACAGAACTATAGCAATTCTTTACTAATAATGGCTAAAACAATTAAAACTTCAGCTACCGATGGTTCTCCTATCGAATTTGTTGATGATATCATTGGATCAGGAGGAATGAAAGATGTCTATTTCAGTACTGATAAAAGTTATGTTGTAGCATTTTTTCGCGATAAGCAGGATTTTAATGCTAAAGACCGGCTGCAAAATATTACAGGCGTTTACCGCGACCGCATATACAACCAACAGGGCGGCGAGTATTGGAAGGATTTGTATTGCTGGCCAACCAAAATAGTTGAGTATAACGGCAAAATAGGCATTGTTTGCCCAACCTATCAAAAGCATTTCTTTTTCTCGAAAGGTTCTGTTAACAATGATTTTCTTGGTATTAAAGGAAAAGAAAAAGAAGGAAAATGGTTTGCTTCAGCAAAAAATCAAAATAAATACCTGGCACCCGAAGAAAAAGGAGATTGGTTCAAATATTTTCAAATATGCATTCGTATCAGCAGGGCAGTGAAACGGTTGCATGCCGCCGGTCTTGCTCATTCCGATTTATCTTACAAAAATGTATTAATTGATCCTACCACAGGCCATGCTGCAATAATTGATATTGATGGATTGGTGGTGCCCGGAAAATTTCCTCCCGATGTATTAGGAACGCCTGATTTTATTGCACCTGAAGTAATTTCGACCAAGCATTTAAAAATTACCGACCCCGATCGGAAACTGCCCAACATAGCCACAGACCGTCATGCTCTGGCTGTAATGATTTATATGTATTTGCTTTACCGCCACCCGCTAAGAGGAGGTAAAGTAAATGATTTGGATTCGGCCAAGGACGAGGAGTTATCAATGGGATTAAAAGCACTATTTGTAGAACATCCTACAGATAAAAGCAATAAGGTAAAGATTAACCAATTACAACCAAGTCAACTTCCGCAAGGCGATACCGATAAAACCCCTTACACTGTTTGCGGACCCTACTTAAAACAACTTTTCAACCGCGCTTTTATTGATGGTTTGCACAACCCTGTTTTAAGGCCAACAGCCAACGAATGGGAAGATACACTAATTAAAACAGTTGATTTAATGCAGCCATGCCAAAACCCAAAATGTTGGCATAAGTGGTTTGTTTTCGACAATTCCACTAAGCCAAGATGTCCCTTTTGCGAAACTGAATTCAAGGGAATACTTCCTGTTTTAAATCTCTATTCATCGCGCAAAGCAGGTACCTTTACACCAGACAATTACAGGCTCATGGTTTATAATAATCAATATTTATATCCATGGCATGTAAATCGCAATATTTCACCGAATGAACGGTTAACCGACGAACAAAAAAAACCTGTGGGTTATTTTGTATTTCACAACGGTAAATGGTTGCTTATTAACCAACGACTTAACGATTTAGAAGACAAAACCGAAGGAAAAAAAATTCCAATAAAAGAATCCGTTGAACTTACCGATGCCAAACAAATACTTCTTTCGAAAGAAGATGGAGGACGATTGATTATTGTTCAATTAGTTAAAAATTAGTGAGATAAAGATATTTACTGTTATTCCCGATGGGTGTGTTATCCGTTAAAATGGTTTTTGTTTTATCAAGATTAAGGGTAAATTTGCTTACATTTAATAGATAATAATGGCTATCCCGAAAGCAAGGAACGATTATTTTACTTATGACCAATATCTAAAATGGGAGGATGGGAAGCGATGGGAAATTATTGATGGGTTAGCGTATGATATGTCACCGGCTCCAAATCGTTCCCATCAACAAATTTCAATGTCATTATCGTTAATTATTGGGAATTTTCTACGAGGCAAACAATGTCAAATATTTGCCGCACCCTTCGATGTTTGTTTTTCTGATAGAGATGAGGCCACCGATAAAATTACCAATGTGGTACAGCCCGATATTTCAGTGATTTGTGACCCGGATAAACTTGATGAGCGTGGGGCAAAAGGAGCGCCCGACTGGATTATTGAAATCACTTCGCCCTCTACCATCAAACACGATTTCGGGACAAAACTTCTCCTATACCAAAAATTTGGGGTTAAAGAATATTGGATTGTCGACCCGGCATCCAAAACTGTCCATGTTTACCGGAGAGATTTGGTAGGCTTATATTTTGAAGAACGGACTGTTGCTAATCAAGACAAAATAATTTCAGGAATATTCCCCGATTTGGAAATTATATTAAAGGAAATTTTTCAGGAATAATGCCTAAGCTCCTTATCTTAATCCAACCATCCATTTCCATGCAGGTATTATACTTATGGTTTTAGCATCTATTTTTATAATATTTTCTTCGGCCATTGTTAAAATATATCCAAAATCAAGTTTGAAAAACATCATAGCTTCCAACAAACCCCCTATTTCCCGCTTCTTCGTTGTTTCATCCGTTAAGTCGTAACATACTTGATATAATGATGTACCATCCTGCTTTAGGTTTATGAAATCGCATTCTTGCTGACCTTTAAAATAAAAAATATCTCCTCCTCGTCTTTTTAACTCCAGGTAAATTATATTTTCTAAAATCCTTCCAAAATCCTCACTCCGCCTAAAACTTATATTTTTCGCGAGAGCAGTATCAATAAAATAAACTTTACGGGGCGCTAAAATTTGTCGCTTCAAAGAATCGTCAAATTTTAATAAAGTAAAGGCTAAGTAAGAGTCTTCAAAATATTGCAGGTACTCTTTTATAGTAGAAGAATTTTTTATTCCAATTGTTTTAGCCAATCCATTTTGACTAATTTCTTTGGAAACATTTCCTGCAATAATGTACAATAATTCCTTTATTTCTTTTTCTTTGGTAAGATTATGCCTGGTTAAAATATCTTTATATAAAATACCTTCGTATAGACTTTTTAAATAGTCTCTGTTTTTTGTTTTAATGTATTCGGGAATTCCGCCTACCTCGATAAACTGATTAAAAATTCCCATCCAGGTCGCCTTTCCAATTGTTGTAGATGCAAAATCGGCTTCATAAGGGGTGTTCTGAGAAACAGCGTATTCAGCCAGTGAGAATGGATATAACTCAATCTGCATATACCTTCCGGTAAGATGGGTACCAAGTTCCCGGCTAAGCATTTTTGCATTCGAACCTGTAATATATATTTTCTTTCCCAAATCGTGTAAACGCCTGACAAAACGCTCCCAGCCATTTATATTTTGTATCTCATCAAAATAAAAAGTATTCTGATTCCCAAATTTCTCTATAAAAATTTCAAATAAAACCTGGAAATCCGATAAATTAAAATTGAGAAGCCTATCATCATCAAAATTTAAATAATAATCGTGTACTTCTTTTATATGGCGTATTTCATTTAACAAAGTAGATTTACCGCATCTCCGAATACCAGTAATTATTGTGATAAGATTCGGTGAATCAAGATGACGAAACATATGATACCGTGGGACAAAATCTACCGTAACACGAGAAACATGTTGATCTAATACAACTTCGATAATTTGAGATCGAATCATACTTACCTCTTTTGGGAATACAAATATACGACCATAATCTTCTATTTGCAATAGAAGTAACAATCAAATTTTGAGGAACGGACTGTTACTAAGCAAGACAAAGTAAGTTCTGGAATATTTCACGATTTGGAAATTTCATTACAGGAAATTTTTCAGAAATAGTGCCGAATCCCCCTTTTTAATTAAGTTTCGACTTATAGGATTGAACAGAAAAATTTATCGATCTATTGTTTCATCAGCCTAAAACAAACTATTTAAACGACTTACTCCTATCAACATTCTTCCGTTCTAATAAGGTAGCAAGCCAACGTCAACCATAAGCATCATCCAGTTGTATCGAAGGAGTAGATTGTTTTAAAATGGCATGAATCTTCTTTCAAGATAACAAAAAAGATTAGTAAGTTTACCAAAAAGTACTTATGGAAATCGATATCGATACAAACAAACGATATTCGTTTGCCGATTATCTGATCTGGTTGGATGATAAGCGGCGTGAGCTTTTCGAAGGAGTTGTTAAAGTAATGAGTCCGGCGTCAGGGAGAATACATCAACAAATTTCTACTGATCTGTTGTTTATTTTCAGGAGTTTTTTGAATGCCAAGGTGTGTAAAGCATACCATGTGCCCTTTGACGTTCCGATTACCACTGAACGGTGAAAAAAGAGACAATGAAATATTTACGCTAGTACAACCCGATATTTGTATCGTTTGTGATTCTGCAAAACTTGATGATAGAGGCTGTTTGGGAGCTCCGGATC
>JANXXY010000323.1 GCA_025350365.1 Bacteroidales bacterium
CTGAAGTTATAACTTTCTTAATATCAACAGAGAGATTAAAATTCAGAAAACGTGAAATCAAAGAAGGAACTTCCTGAAAAATACCATTTTGAAGAAGAGGTTAGTGGAGGACGTGGAAACAGTTTTTTAACACTTCACAACGATGATGTTCATACGTTTGATTATGTAATAGAGTCGCTTATGGATGTGTGTGAGCATGATTTGGTTCAGGCCGAACAATGTGCTTATATCGTACATTACAAAGGTAGGTGCGATGTTAAAAAAGGTAGTATTAATAGTCTTCAACCGATGAAGTTGAAATTGATTAATAAAGGACTGCTAGCCACAATTGAGTAACTTCTTTAATTTAAAATATATGCTTATCGTTGCAATTGCGTTATTGATCATTTTTGGTATCGCATTAATAATTCTCGAATTTCTTATTATACCCGGAATTACTATCGCATTTATTGGAGGCGCTATACTTATGGGTTTGGGTGTATATATTTCCTATCGATCATACGGTTTCGGTGTGGGAAGTTATGTACTTTTAGGTACTATAGCTTTGTTTTTTATTGCACTTGTTTATTCATTGCGTTCAAAAACCTGGAAAAGACTTGCACTAAAAAGTGAAATTAATAGTAAAGTAAACACCATTCAGGAGTTTAATATACAAGTGGGTGACAAAGGTGTTACAGTTACCAAGCTTTCTTCAATTGGCAAAGTAAAAATTAACAATACCATGCTTGAAGCCAAATCATTAGGAATGTATATTGATGAAAATACTGAGATAGAAGTAGTTGAAGTTAGTAAATCAGATATAATAGTAAAACCTTTAAAATAGCAGACATGGGAAACGAATTTTTAGTTTATGCAGTTGTTGTAATTCTTGGCATTGTTCTTTTATCAATTCTTTTTTACGTAGTGCCAATAGGATTGTGGTTTCAGGGAATATTAACCAACTCCCGGATTTCATTACTGCAATTGATGTTTATGCGTTGGCGTAAAGTGCCACCTTCAGTAATTATGAATGCCATGATTAATGGTAAAAAGGCAGGTCTTGATCTAAGCCCGGACCAGTTGGAAGCTCATTATTTAGCTGGCGGACATGTTCAGAAAGTGGTAAATGCACTTATCTCGGCTGATAAAGCAAATATTCCGCTCGACTTTAAAACGGCAACAGCTATTGACCTTGCTGGTCGTGATGTTTTTGAAGCTGTTCAGATGTCGGTAAACCCCAAAGTAATAAATACACCCCCTGTTGCTGCAGTGGCTAAAAATGGCATTCAATTGCTTGCAAAAGCGCGAATTACAGTGCGTACAAATATCAAACAATTAGTAGGTGGAGCTGGTGAAGAAACCGTTCTTGCCCGTGTTGGAGAAGGTATTGTGGCAGCTATCGGATCAGTTGAGTCACATAAAGAAGTGCTGGAACATCCCGATTTTATTTCAAAAAAAGTACTCGAGAAGGGGTTGGATTCAGGAACAGCATTCGAAATACTTTCTATTGATATTGCCGATATTGAAGTAGGAAAGAATATTGGCGCCAATCTTCAGATGGATCAGGCCAATGCCGATAAAAATGTAGCACAGGCAAGGGCTGAAGAACGGCGTGCCATGGCTGTGGCTCACGAACAGGAAATGATTGCTAAGGCACAGGAAGCCCGTGCCAATGTTATTCAGGCCGAGGCCGAAATCCCTAAAGCAATTGCTGACGCTTTTCGATCAGGTAACCTTGGAATTATGGATTACTATAAAATTAAGAATATTCAAGCCGATACTTCCATGCGCGATTCAATTGCAAAACCCCCTACATCAAAAGGAGATAAAGGAGAGAAAAAATAAAAGGGTAAAAAAGCACATGTTTTCTGATATTTAATTTTGGTAATCCCGACTGATTTTATACTTTTGTCGGGCTTTTTAAAAAGCCAAACGGTGATTTGAATCTATGGAGAGAAAGTCGATAACCGTGGGGCATGTATAGAAGTTTAAGTCAGGAGAGATGGGTGAGTGGCTGAAACTAACGGTTTGCTAAACCGTCGTACCTCACAAGGGTACCGGGGGTTCGAATCCCCCTCTCTCCGCTAAGATATTATAAATCAATTTAATCGCTCTAATATATGAATTAGAGCGATTTTTTATTTTAGACATCTATATTTTAGAATCCGTTATATACCATCAACTCCGAATTTCGCTTCTAATTGTTATAGCCCCCGGACTAACTGGAGGCAATTCCGGCTTTTGTGTTATTCCTTTCACAATTAACTATGTTTCAAGCGACAAAAATTGATCATGCAGAGCTTCTGTTTTCATTAGCTTTTTCTTGCTGCGCAATGGTCGTTCGGAAACGACGGCTAATAAAGGAAAGCTTTGCAAACGCGCTCCAGCAATAGTGCGAACATCCGGTCTAGCTGGGGACGACTGATAAACAGTATTTTCGACTGTTGGTTTGTCGGTGGTTTGTCGAGGATTGGTGGCATTAGGGTTGATATTGTAGTGTTAGGCCCATTGGATAGCCAGTTCGGCAAACGTATATTCGTACCGTTGGTTCTTAACGATATATTGTTTCATGTAGTGCTTTGGGATTCATCTTATTGCCCCTAAAACTGGCTAATTCAACATATTCCACCGTAAAACGATAATATAATATTGTTTAATAATTTATTAAACAGCGCCTTATGCTTTCCTTTTTGTCAGAATATGGATATAATAACGGGTTTATTGATATTTGATTAACCACTTCCACAAAATACATATCTACTTTCGCTGCTAATGCAATACCAAACTTGCCGGATACGTATTCAAGTATATCTTCGCACTCGTTATACGCTTGGGTTGAGTATCGAACGGGATATGGCATTATTTAAAATTTAAACCGTTCTTT
>JANXXY010000376.1 GCA_025350365.1 Bacteroidales bacterium
AACATTTTTCAATGCGTTCCCAAGTTCGGGCAATATCATTATCAAGACCCACACTGAAACGAATCAAACCCTCTGATAATCCCATCTGGTGTTGAACGTCGTCCGGAACCTCTGAAGAAGTACTTTTCCCGGAATTACTAAACAGTGTTTTAAAATACCCCAGACTTACGGCCAGGTAACCCACATCTTCCAGTTCCATTAACTCCATCACTTCCGCAGCCTGTTTTGAAGTCCCCAGATCAATCGCTATCATTCCTCCGAAACCAAATCCGGGGTTCATGATACGCTTCATTACTTCGTACCCTTTGTGATTCGGCATCCCGGGATAAATGGTTTTTATTCCGGCGGCAATAAATTTTTCGGCCAGAAAAAATGCATTGGAGCTATGTTGCTTCATACGGAGATGCAGGGTATGAATATTTTTAAGAATGGCTGACGATCGGAGAGGATCCAGCGCGGGTCCTAATAGCATTGCCGTACCATTGTTAACATCAATCATTGAATTGATAAATTCCTTATCCGCGCAAATAGCTCCGGCCACACAATCGTTTTTGCCATTAACATATTTGGTAAGACTGTAAACCACAATGTGAGCCCCAAATCGTGCTGGGGTTACAAGCATGGGTGTAAACGTATTGTCTACTACCAGTTTAATCCCATACATATTTGCAATTTTTGCCAAAACTGGAATGTCTGAAATCTGCAACAACGGGTTAGTTACGGTTTCGGTATAAATAAGACGGGTAGTGGGTTGAATAGCTTTCTCAATGGCTTTGGCATTGGTAATATCTACAAAGGTTGTCGTTATATTGAATTTTGGCAGATAGTTTTGCAGAAAGGCAAAGGTGCCTCCATACGTGGTGATGCTCGAAATAATGTGGTCGCCGGCTTTGCAAAGGTGTAATATTGCGCATGTGATGGCACTCATTCCCGATGCAGTTACCCACGCCTCATCCGTTCCTTCCATGGCCGCCATGGCATCGGCAAGATATTTATTGCTCGGGTTCCAATGCCGGGAGTAAAGGTAACACCCTTCGGCCTTACCCTGAAATGTATCGGCCATGGTTTTTGCCTGCATAAAGGTGAACGTTGCCGAATCAGTGATAGAAGGGTTTACATCGCCGAATTCGCCGAATTGTTTTAAATCCTGTATTTTACTTGCCGGATCGAAATTCATAAGTATTTATTTTGGTGATTAATAAATCAAGTTTAGAGTTGTTCGCGACAGTTTGCAGCCAAATTTAATAAAGTAATTCACAAAAATATATGTTATGGATTATCCTTGATTTAAATCATCTATTTTACAATCATTCATGGAAGAATAAAAACAAATAATTAAAATAAAAAACGCCGCAACGGATAATCGTTACGGCGTTTTTTAAATACATTATCTCTATTTATCGAATATTAATCGTTACATCGGTAAAAGTGCCAACAGTAATTTGTTTTGGAGGAAGCGCCATATTTGCAGTATTTATTAAGCTGAATTCAAATGTGCCTGATGCAAGTTTAGTTGTTTTGTCTAACTTGGTTAATACAACTTTGCCTGTAGTACTTATGTAAGTATCTACTGATGTTTGAGAAATAGTAGCCTTATATGTTCCCAAACATTGAGCAATTGGAGGCAGAGCAGAGATATTATATGTACCTGCAGTTTCACCATTTACCGTCACTGCTATAATTTCTCCGGTTAAAGATACCCCTGTGATTACCAAAATTCCACTCGAAAGATCACCGACAGGAGCAATGGTATACCATTCTTTACCATCAATGCTTGCGCTCATTTTATAAATGGTATTTCCATTGGAATCTTTTTTACACGAGCCACCTAGGAATACCAAACCAATCATTAAAACTGCTAAGCTTATTTTCTTCATAAAATTATTTTTTCTGTTATAACGAATGAGCAATAAAAACGTTGTCCCAAATCGGTTTTATTTTCAATATTATTTGGTCAAAAATCGAATTGTTACAATCAAACTCCGTTAAATAATGAGTTAGATAAATTTAAAAATTCAAATTTGTTCCTATTCTTTTACAGCAATAACGTTTCCTGTAATTTCGAAGTTCGACTGGATAACAACACCGTTAGCAATAGATTTGGCATCGGGTTGCTTGCCTCCGATTGACAAGATTAATTTGCCCGGTTGTATGATGCGTTTGAACGAATTGTCGATCACCGATAATTGAGGCCCAATCCTGCGGCGCGAGCGGCGCGTCGGAGGAGAGGATCTTGACCGCGACGTCGGCGCCGGTCGAGAGATCGCTCGCGTGGAAGAGCGGGCCGTGTCGCGCGCAGCCGGGGGCGCTG
>JANXXY010000378.1 GCA_025350365.1 Bacteroidales bacterium
ACGGCTTTTGTTAAGTCGTTTGTTTCCTGATCCGGGTCGTGAAATAAGCGGTCAGCAAAAGTGATTTTATATTCAGGGATAAGACTATCCATATCTCCAATTACAATAGTTGGTTCTAGTCCGGCAGCAACGAGCTTCATAGCAGCGCCATCGCAACAAACGATACTTCTGCCACTTTTAAGCAGAGCCAAAGGGACGGGATGCTCGGGAAACATACCATCGGCCAATATGATCACTTCTTTTGAAAGCATTTTTTAATTAGTTATTAATTTATAGGTATTCAGAGTAATACTTCGGTAAATTTTCAGCAAAATTCATAAAATGAAATACTTAGATATATATTGAAATATTTCTTTTTTTCCATGTATTTCAACGTATTACATTTTATAAAAATGCAGAAGTTGAAAAATTACCGAACTATTGCAGAGTGGATTCGTTACCCACTAGAACTCATCTTCTTACAAAAATAAAAAGGATTCCGGGAAAGATGTACGGAAAGCCATAGATCATCATCATGCGATAGTCATTTGATCCACCCTGAAAATACAAGGTAACAACCATTATAATTCCTCCAATCAGCATCATTATTCCACCGGGAATCTTTCGAAAGAAACTCACTATACAACCAATAATAGCGAGTAATAATCCCGGTAAAAACAATACCAAATCTCCTCCTTTACCTTTAATTATGTCGTGAACTCCTTCACCAATCACAAAAATAGCGAAAAATATGCTGGCAATACACGCAATAGACCATGCAAACCAATGAAAAAAGCTTGTGAAATTATCCCTATATCCACTCATAATAATTCATTTAATTAAAAAAGACGGAGCAGCTAGTAAAAATTAATGAAACCAGTTTCAAAAATAATTTACAACTCCTGGCAAACAAAAATAATAAAAAGAAGGGATAATTAAGCTAATGCGTGTCTTTCGGCATGGTAGGATGACCGCACTAAGGGACTACTTTCAACAAAAGTGAATCCTTTTTGGAGAGCCGCAATACGATAACTTTCAAAGATTTCAGGGGCAATATATTCTTCCACTTTTATTAAATGAGAATTTGGCTGAAGATATTGACCAATGGTAAGTACTTTACATCCCGAATTTCTAAGGTCGTCCATTGCCTCAAACACTTCGTGTTCCTTTTCACCTAAACCAAGCATGAGGCCTGACTTGGAAACCATTCCCCCAGCGCTCACATACCCGATAACTGACAAACTTCTGTTGTAGTTTGCATTGCTGCGAATTTTTGGCGTTAATCTCCTTACAGTCTCAATATTATGAGAAATAACATTGGGTTTTGAATCCATTATTTGCTGAATAAGCGAAGGTTGTCCCCAAAAGTCAGGAATCAAAACTTCGATTGTAGTTCTGAGATTTTGGACTTTAATGGTAGTAATAGTTTCGGCCCAAAATGAGGCGCCACCATCCGTCAAATCATCCCGATCAACCGATGTTATTACGCAGTGGTTAAGCATTAAAGTAGATATAGTGTTGGCCAAACGTTGAGGCTCATCCCAATCAACCGGATCAGGAACCTCGTTTTTAACCGAGCAAAACCGGCAGTTACGGGTACATTTATCTCCCAAAATCATAAAACTGGCAGTTCCGGCACTCCAGCATTCACCTTTGTTTGGACAATTTCCGCTTATGCAGATGGTGTTTAACTGATTCTTTGAAACTAAATTTTTTACTTTCGAATAATTCTCACCAGTCGGCATTTTAGCTTTCATCCAACGGGGTAACCTGGGGGCAACAAGCGTTTCGTCCATTACATTTTCTTCATTTATTTACTATTTGAAGAACATTGTAAAATTGAAATGGTTCGGTTTTCCGAAGTATCTTTACTTCTCACCTAATTTTACTATATTTGTTCAAAAGCATACTATAATGGATACGATCGTATTGAAAACTGACGCATTACGCATGACTGAAGAGGAATTCTTCAACCTATGCCAGCAAAACAGGGAGTTGAGGATGGAACGCGATAAGAACCAAAATATATTTATTATGTCACCAACAGGGAATTTAACGAGTGCAATAAATCTTCAATTAGGTATCCAGATTGATAAATGGAACCAAATGGAAAAAAACGGAATAGTATTCGATTCAAATGCTGGCTTTACCCTTGATAATAAAGCGATCCGATCACCCGATGTTTCATGGGTTTCAAAAGTAAGGCACAATGCTTTACCAATGATAGAACGTAAAAGGTTTGCACATATTTGCCCCGATTTTGTGATTGAGCTGAAGTCGGATAGTGATTCCCTAAAGCAGTTAAAGGAAAAAATGCAGGAATGGATCGAAAACGGATGTAAATTAGGCTGGTTGATTGATCCTGAGGAGCGAAAAGTTTATATTTATCATTCAACCAGTCACAATTCGGAGATGCATTTTGGTGAAAAAATAACCGGAGAGAATATACTCCCCGGCTTTGTTCTCGATATAAGTTTCATGGATGAGATTATGAAGGAATAAGAGCTAAAAGGCTTACAACATTTACATGCAAATTTTTAAATTTATCATCTTCAAATCTCCAATAACTTAAACCTTACCCGTACCACATCGTTTTCGAAAGTTGCTGACGAGATAATATACTGACCTATTTCAGAAGTATTTTTAAGGGCAAACATCATAATCTCCAACTTTTACTATCCTTAGCAATTCACCTGATTCATCAGGTAGTTTCGATAAATTAAACTTCTGGAAGGCATTATCTTTGCACATAAACTCCTCGGTAATGTCAATGTTACCAGGGATTATTTCGTTAACCCTTGCCTCTATATTTCTGACTTCTTCATTACTCAAAAATCTGTTAATCTTATAATTATATTTCGATTTTTTACGTTCAATATGACTGATAAATGATCGTCCACAGCCAAACATCCTGTCCATAGTTTGATTCAGAATATGCTCTGCTGCATGCATTGGAGGATAATATTGCTTTTGGTTTTCAATCATATTAAATGAATATAAAACATTCAATATCGTTTCCCGACGATATTCCAGTCAATAATTTTCCAGAACGATTCGATATAATCCGGACGACGATTTTGATAATCAAGATAATATGCATGCTCCCAAACGTCGCAGGTAAGAATTGGCGTTAAGCTTTTGCGTAATGGATTTCCGGCATTCGATTCTTGTACAATATCCAAAGCGCCGTCTGGTTTTTTCACAAGCCAGGCCCACCCAGAGCCAAATAATGTTATAGATGCTTTCGAAAACTTATCTTTGAAATCGGCAAAAGAACCGAAACTTTTATTAATGGCTTCAGCTAAAACACCTTTTGGTTCTCGACCACCATTTGGCATAAAACTACTAAAATAAAAAGTATGGTTCCATATTTGTGCTCCATTATTAAAAATGGCTCCATCGGCTTCGAGAACTATTGTTTCCAATGAAGAATTCTCAAATTTGGTTCCAATAACCAAATTATTCAGGTTGTTAACATACGCCTGGTGATGTTTTCCATAATGGAATTCCAGGGTTTTACTACTGATATGCGGCTCAAGCGCATTCATTGCATAAGGAAGTTTTGGTAATTCAAAGCTCATGGTCGATTGTTTTAATTAATAGTTAAAGATATTAAACGCAGAGCATAAATTGAAAAAAATTAACCTTAATATGGGGTCATCATACTCGACGCCATTGAACCGCCTATAATGAGCGCTCCCATTATGGCGAATAAAACAAAATAAACCACAATTATAACAAGCAAACTTACAATAAAATATCCTGTAACTTTATCTTCAGATGCCTTCATTAATGGCTGAATACCAATATATAAAATATAGAAACCATAAAGGCCCAGAATTCCTAAAATCCCGAGCATGGGAATAATATTTACGATACCCACAATCATCATAGGTGTGTATGAATAAACCACCAATTGCATTGCTTTGCGAAAATCCTTTACTCCACCGAAATTTGGAGCTAATGTATCAATAATAAACGCTGAAAGGAATGAACCACCAACAAAGGTAATATACATCACAATAGCTTGTTTTATTCCCCAGCTGAGAGAAACAATTTTACCCGCAAGTGGAACTGATACGCCAATTAATCCATAACCGATTAATGCGGCAAGAGCAGGAATTAACGCAAGAACCATTAGGTAGGTTGTTACCAATTCAGTTACCTGAATATTTTCCTGATCAATAACTACCCATTCATTTTTAGGTTCAATAATAATTTTCTTTACACGTTCTAGTAGATTCATAATAATTTAGTTTTAGTTATGCGATTGAAATTTACAAAATGATTTATAAAAATTCTCCTTATTTTTATAGATGTTACTTATTTATTTCTAAAATAGCCGGTATTGTTAATTTATCTGATAGAATGGCAACGTTTTCTTTAAGTTATTTTGAATGATAAAGAACTTTTCTAAGCAATTAAACGCTTGGAATATCCGGCATTATGACTAATATCCAGGGTGTTTCGTAATCAAATTCATATAGTACACAATTCATTTCATTATAGAATGTAACTCTAACCCGCAGCCAGCCTTTCGTAGTGGTTTCAGTTGCAATCAGATGCGCCAAGCGATGATAGGGCACAGTATCTCCACCCAGATTTATTGATACTTCCCAGAACCAATCGTAAGTGCCGGCATTTGTTGCAGGGTTCCAATCCGTAAATTCGATTGCATGGCTTTGTTTTATCTTTAGCTTTTTCTTGCTGCGCAATGGTCGTTCGGAAACGATGGCTAAAAAAGGAACGCATTGCAAATGCGCTCCAGCGATAGTGCCGAGCATCTGCACTAGCTGGGTATGGGCTCTTTTGGGCTTTGTTTTATTGATGGCTTACATTGGGGAAAGGAACTCTCCTATTCTCCCAGTTTTGGTGGCTTAAAGCCTATTTTCAGGCGGTTCCGTTGTTCAAGCTCTTCTTGTTTGGACTTCTCCAGTTGTTTGAGATATTCAAAAATGAGCATGATTTTATCATCTTGTTCAATATCCTTCTTTTCAAGTTGTTCGAGCTTGAGCAGTATTTCTTTGTGAGTAGAGAGCAATTCACGCATTTTAGTAAATATGCGTATTATCTGTATGTTTACCATAATAGCGCGCTCACTGCTTAATACACTTGACAACATTGCAACCCCTTGTTCTGTAAAGGCCATAGGCGCATATCTTACACCTCCCCAATTTGAGGTGCCAAATTGGCTCCTCAAGTTTGAAAATTCATTTTCCGTAAGCTCAAACATAAAATCATCAGGAAAACGTTTTATATTGCGCCTTACAGCTCGTTTTAACTGTTTTGTCTCCACTTCATAGAGTTCTGCAAGGTCGTTATCTAACATTGTTTTTTTATCTCTAATGAAGTATATTTTACTCAATATAATCTCGTCAGGAACTGTAATAGTGGTGCTTTCACTCATTACTATGAATTTTATTTGTAAAACTAGCATTTAATCTTGAGGTGTCAAATTGTGACCTCAAAAACTTAACGGATGATATTTCTGTATTCCTGCCTTCAGTTCTATTCCCGTTTGCCTGTATTTCTCTGTGCTTCCCGGATATTTGTGCTCTACAAGCACTTGTACTAACTGTAAATCATGACCGAAATTTAAATGATTGGCTATTACCTTTGCCGGATTGTCTTTGTGTTTAAATTCCTGTCGGGGAACAAGTGCTTAGATGTTTTTACCAAATAACATATCCCTTTGCCTTGCTCTAGTGTACCGGATTTTGGTTATTATAAACCTCATTAAAACTTTTATCGACACTTTTCTTACCAAACGACAAATACAAAAACTCGTCCTCA
>JANXXY010000382.1 GCA_025350365.1 Bacteroidales bacterium
CAAAGCTAAGCGACTCGGGGTTAAAGCGATACTTTATCTTCGCCATCTTATTCCTTGTGTTTGATAATGTTACTATTACTCAAGAAGACAACAAATCTAATTGAAAATATTAATTTTGCAAAATATTTGACAAGTTTAATAAAAACATACACGAAATAGCATAATTCAACAATAAATAAATCAATTCATTATATGAATTCATATGAAATCAGAGATTCGTTCATGAAATTTTTCGAATCGAAAGGCCATAAAATTTTC
Source organism: Bacteroidales bacterium (assembly GCA_025350365.1). Lineage (GTDB taxonomy): Bacteria > Bacteroidota > Bacteroidia > Bacteroidales > JAAUTT01 > JAAUTT01. The sequence goes on from JANXXY010000382.1 coordinate 259, forward strand.
CCGTCAGCTCCTTTAGTTGTTAAAAACGACCCCACATTAATGTTTACGAATGCTGGTATGAACCAGTTTAAAGACCTTTTTCTGGGTAACGAACCAGCCAAATACACCCGAATTGCCGATAGCCAAAAATGTTTAAGGGTATCGGGTAAACATAACGATTTGGAAGAAGTAGGCCATGATACCTATCACCACACCATGTTCGAAATGCTTGGTAACTGGTCGTTTGGCGATTATTTTAAATCTGAAGCCATCGATTGGGCATGGGAATATCTTACTGATGTATTGAAGATTGATAAAGACAGACTTTATGTTACCGTTTTTGGCGGCGACATATCGGAAAAACTTGATAGGGACGAAGAAGCTGCACAAATATGGGCAAAACACGTTTCGAATGATAAAATAATTGATGGCTCGAAAAAGGACAATTTTTGGGAAATGGGCGATCAGGGGCCTTGCGGACCATGTTCCGAAATCCACATTGATCTTCGCCCCGATAGTGAAATTGCTAAAATCCCGGGGCGAGACCTGGTAAACGAAAGCCACCCGCTGGTAATCGAAATATGGAACAATGTATTTATTCAATACAATCGAAAAGCCTCCGGCGAACTGGAGCAACTCCCTTCCAAACACGTTGATACAGGGATGGGCTTCGAACGACTCTGCCGTGTTATTCAAAAGAAAGAATCGAATTATGATATTGATCTGTTTCAGGTAATTATTAAAGAAATTGAACTGGTTACAAACAAGAAATATGGCATAAATGAAGAGATAGATATTGCCATGAGAGTGGTTGCCGACCATCTTAGGGCAATTGCCTTTGCCATTGCCGACGGACAAATTCCTTCGAACAATAAAGCAGGGTATGTTATTCGCCGACTTCTGCGCCGGGCTGTTCGTTATGGATTTACGTTTCTCAACATGCGCGAACCATTTATCTATTCTCTTACACCTTCTCTTATCCGCGCCATGGGTGACGCCTATCCCGAACTAAAAGCTCAACAACAACTTATTCAACGGGTAATTAAGGAGGAAGAATCGTCCTTTCTTCGAACTTTAGAAACAGGAATCAGACTCATTGAACAAATGATGCAAAAAACCAAAAACGAAGGCTCTTTGGTTGTTAGCGGTAAAGCAGCTTTTGAGCTTTACGACACCTTCGGTTTCCCACTCGATTTGACTGAGTTAATTCTGCGCGAAAATAATTTGTCGTTAAACAACGATGAATTTAAAGCGGAAATGGAAATTCAGAAAAACCGCTCGCGTGCAGCCGCAGTCGTTGATACTGAAGACTGGATAACCATTGCAGGTTCCGATACTTCAGAATTTGTTGGTTACGATAAAACCCAAACTGATATTATTATTACCCGATACCGGAAAGTTACAACTAAAAACAAAGTGAATTTTCAGTTGGTGTTCGACAAAACACCTTTTTATGGCGAGAGTGGCGGTCAGGTGGGCGATACCGGATGGATTGAATCAGTTAATGAACGAATTGAAATTATATATACCGTTCGTGAAAACAACCTTATTATCCATATTTCCGACAAATTACCGGAAAAACTCACCGGAAAATTCACTGCCATCGTAGATATCGATAACCGATCGCAAATTCAAAACAATCACTCATCTACACATTTACTGCAAAAGGCATTGCGGGATGTACTGGGTTTACATATTGAACAGAAGGGATCGCTGGTAAGCCCCGATTATCTGAGATTCGACTTTTCACATTTCCAAAAAATGACTCACGAGGAAATTCAACTGGTAGAATCAATGGTGAACGCGAAAATTCGTGAAAATATTCCCCTTGCCGAAAAACGACATTACCCGATTGATGAAGCTAAAAAGCTTGGAGCCATGATGTTGTTCGGTGAAAAATATGGCGAAAATGTTCGTGTGATTCAATTTGGAAAATCGATTGAACTTTGCGGAGGAACGCATGTAAAATCAACAGGCAATATAGGTTTCCTTAAAATTGTATCAGAAAGCGCCATTGCCGCCGGGATAAGACGTATTGAAGCCATTACCGGGCCAAAAGCTGAAGAATTCATTGCTCAGCAGAACAACACATTAAAAAAAGTGAGCGAATTGTTGAAAAACCCTGCTGATGTATTGAAAGGACTAGAAAGTCTGATTGAGAATAACGCTGCATTGCAAAAACAGGTTGAGGTAATGCAGAAAGAACGCAACTTGCAAACCGCAAAAATGTTAACCTCTAAATGTCAGAAATTCGGAGAGTTGAATTTTATTGGCGAAAAGGTAGCGATTGATTCTGCTCAGAGTCTAAAAGATCTGGCTTATCTCATAAAAGCAGATATTAACGATTTGGTTTTAGTGTTGGCGGCAGAAATTGACGGGAAAGCCAATCTGGCAGTTATGATTTCAGAGAACATTGTAAAAGCCAATGGCCTGAATGCTATTAATATCATTCGTGAAATATCGAAAGAGATTGAAGGTGGCGGAGGTGGCCAGCCGTTTTTTGCTACCGCCGGTGGTAAAATGCCGCAAGGTATTAATGCGGCATTAGCAAAAGCGAAAGCCATTGTTATAGGATAAAAAATGTTCTAAAAATTAAATTTCTTAAGCCCTGAATGGCATAACCGTCAGGTTAAAGGGCATAATAGATTGATTTTAATGAATGTGTTTCAATAATTGTGATGACATTAAATTAGCAAATCTCAACCCCAACCCCTTAAAAAGGGGCTATAATAGTCTGTGCTTATGTAAGTTTCAACCCCAAAAGCTGGTTCTTCAACCTCTTAGTCAAAAAACATCAGTATTATTTTAAAGCTCTCAATTTTTCGGAAACAGTTATAGCCCCTTTTTAGGAGTTGGGGTTGTAAATCAATTAAATAACTCTATCTTATAAGTGAAATTCATATCTTCAGTAAATGAAACTATTCAAACACCTTATTGCTCTGTTTTACATTATTGTATTTGGAGTAGGCGTGTTACATTCCCAATCCAATGAGAAAACCCGACCCAAAATCGGATTGGTATTGAGTGGCGGTGGTGCTAAAGGTCTTGCACATATTGGCGTTTTAAAAGTACTTGAAGAAGCAGGAATGCCTATCGACTATATCACCGGAACCAGCATGGGAAGCATTGTTGGTGGATTATATGCGTGTGGATATTCGGCTAAACAAATTGAGTCCATCTGCCATCATGTCAATTGGAATGAAGTTATGTTCGATAAAATATCGCGACAAAACATTTCTATTGAGGAAAAGGATGAAGATGGTAAATATGTTGGAGAATTTCCCATCCTAAAAGGAAAAATTATAATCCCAAAAGGGTTAGTTGCAGGTCAAAATGTATCCATGTTATTATCACATTTAACATGGCCGGTTCACGATATTACTGATTTTGACAAGTTACCCATTCCATTCCGTTGCATTGCTACCGACATCGAGAAAGTGGAACCTGTAGTTTTAAAAAGCGGATTTTTGCCCGACGCAATCCGCGCGAGTATGGCCATTCCATCAATGTTTACTCCGTTTGAGATAGACAACCGCATGCTGGTTGACGGTGGAGTTTTGAGAAACTTTCCAGCCCAGGACGCAAAAGACATGGGTGCCGACATAATTATTGGAGTAAATGTTTCATCGGGGCTTTATAACCGCATTCAGCTTAACTCGGCTCTTCAAATTATGGATCAGGCATCTACCTATCAGATTTTCCTTTCCAATAAAGAGCAAAATAAATACTGTAACTTTATTATTGAACCCGATATCAGTAACTACAGCATGTTTAGTTTTGATGCTGTAGATTCTTTAATCATTGCCGGCGAAAGAGCTGCCCGTAAGATTTTTCCTCAATTAAAACATTTGGCCGATTCGCTCAATAAAATCTCACCAACAGTAAAGGAAGTAATACGCCCCAGGGAACTTAACTCATTGTTTGTATCGCATGTAACCATCAAAGGATTAAGCAAAGTTTCGAAAAGTTTGGTTTTAGGTAACCTGCAAATTGCCGATTCTTCATGGATTACACTTGAAGATTTGGAGAGGGGAATTAACCGAATTTATGGCAGCCGCTTTTTTGAATCGGTAAATTACAAAATTGAGCCACGGCATAACTCATCAAACCTTGTGATTCAGGTTAAAGAACAAAATACCAACATCTTCAAATTCAGTTTAAACTACGACAACAATTTAAAAGCAGCTATTCTGCTAAATAATACCATTCGCAATTTCCCTGGTCAAGGGTCTAAATTAATGATTGATTTGAAGCTTGGTGAATATCCGGCTGTTATAGCCAAATATAGCATTCAAACGCCCATTAAACCAAATATTGGTTTTGGCACCAAACTCAGCTATAACAAATTTCAGGCAAATTATTTCGACAATCATGGCAATATACTGTCCAACTTCAATTTTTTCCATTACTTGGGTGAAGTTGAAATTCGATCATCGGTTTCAAATTATTTATCAATAACATCAGGTTTGCAGGGCGAAATTATCCATTTTGAACCAAAAGTTGGAGCTGAAGACTCGGTGAATTATAATGCCAAGATATTGAGTACCTACCTTCGATGCCGATTCGACACATACGATCGAATTGTATTCCCAAAAAAAGGAGATCAGTTTTATGGAGAAATTAAATACATAATAGACGGAAAATATGCTGCGCCCAATAATTGGAATAAATCATTTTTCAGAATCATATTATCGTATAATAAGGCGGTAAAGCTTTCCGACCGTATTACCACATTAATAGCGCTTAATGGCGGCGCCGTTTCCGGAAGCAATATATACAATGCGTACCGGTTTTTTTTGGGCGCTGCTCACCCTTACGAGAATAATATTTTCCCCTTTTCGGGATTAAAATTCATGGAAGCTTCGGGGCAGAACTTACTTTCAGCTCAACTTGGAATCCGCTTCGAACCTTGGGTCGACAAGTTTGTTACACTACGTGCAAATGTGGCTAACACATCGCTTCTATATCACCAATTGTTAGATTTCAATAATGTGTATACAGGCTTCGGCATTTCCGCAGGCATCAAAACAATTATTGGCCCCATTGAAGCCACTGTTGCTAAAGGAAGTGTATCAAATGCGTTTTTTGTAGAAATAAAAATCGGGTATTTTTTCTGATAAACTCAAAAAGCATCAGCAAAATACACATTATTTTAAATATGGTTATTTATATATTTGTGTCGCACATAAACTAACATAATGGTAAGAAGAACCTTTGATCTGCTGGAAAGATACAAGACTAACTTTCCTGATAAAAAAGATGCACTCGCCGGAAAACAGAATGGAAACTGGATTCGTTATTCCACAAATGATTACATTGGAAAAGCTAACAATTTCAGCTATGGATTACTATCAATGGGTTTTAAACCCGGCGATAAAATTGCAACTATTTCCAATAATCGTCCCGAATGGAACATTGTTGACCTGGGTATGGCGCAGGCGGGAGTGGTTCATGTTCCGGTTTATCCAACAATCAGTTACGACGATTTTTCCTATATTTTTCGTCACTCCGAGCCAAAGATTCTGATTGTTTCCGACAAAATTCTTTACGAGAAACTCAAGCCTATTGTAAGCAAAGTTTCATCAATCGAAGCCATTTATACCTTTAACCAAATTGACGGGGCTAAAAACTGGACTGAAATCATCGAAACGGGCAAAGAAAATGCCGAAACATGGATTACTGAATTAGAGAAAATTAAGTGTGCAGTGCAACCCAACGATCTTGCAACCCTGATTTACACATCGGGAACCACAGGCATTCCCAAAGGGGTAATGTTATCTCATCAAAATATTGTTTCAAATTTTATCTCTGTAGCCAATATTCAGCCTTTGGATAACAGACACAAAGCACTAAGTTTTCTTCCCATATGTCATGTTTTTGAACGAGTTGTAAATTATCATTATCAATACAAAGGATTGAGTATTTATTATGCCGAGAACATGGGAACGATTCTCGATAACATGAAAGAGGTAAAACCAGATATATTTAGCACTGTACCCCGTTTGCTGGAACGCGTTTACGATGGAATCATTGGAAAAGGAAAGGACTTACCATATCTGAAAAAACTAATCTTTTTTCAGGCTGTAGACCTGGCCTTACAATACAGGCGAAACATGGAAAATGGCTGGTTTTACCATAAAAAATTAAAAATTGCCGATAAGCTGATTTTTTCGAAATGGAGAGAGGCACTGGGTGGAAACGTAAAAATTATTGTTTCAGGTGGAGCTGCCTTGCAAATGAGATTGGTTCGTGTTTTTACAGCTGCCCGACTTGAAGTAATTGAGGGATACGGACTAACAGAATCAAGCCCTGTAATTGCTGTAAACAACCCAGCTACCGGCGAAATAAAATTTGGAACTGTCGGACCCATTCTCTCAGGTGTTCAGGTAAAAATAGCCGATGACGGAGAAATATTATGTAAAGGGCCAAATGTAATGATGGGTTATTACAAAGCTCCCGACCTTACCGGTGAAGTAATTGACGCCGGCGGATGGCTGCACACGGGTGATATTGGATTAATGGAAGCGGAGAAGTACCTGAAAATAACCGATCGTAAAAAAGAGATATTTAAACTGTCGAGCGGGAAATACGTTGCACCGCAGGTGTGCGAAAATAAGTTTAAAGAATCTATTTTTATTGAACAGATTATGGTGATTGGTGAAAATGAAAAATACGCCAGCGCCCTTATTTCTCCTAATTTTAACTTTTTGCATAATTGGTGTTTTCTTCATCATATTAATTTCCGCGATAACATGGAATTAATCCATCATCCAAAAGTGATAGATCGAATTCAAAAAGAAGTCAATCAGATCAACTCAATTCTTGGTCAAACAGAACACATTAAGCGGTTTAGATTGGTAGCTGAAGAATGGGGCCAACTTACCGGAGAATTGTCTCCGACACTAAAATTAAAAAGAAAATACCTGTATGATAAATACCAGACAATTATCGATGAGATATATACCACAAAAAATGAGGATTTGTGAACTATCTCGGAATTTTAATCTTGTAACTTACGTCTACTTTACCTTTTGTGATGGCAGTTAGTTTGCCCATAAGCAATCTCCTTCTTAGCGGAGATATCTTGTCTACAAACATCAAACCTTCGAGGTGGTCATATTCGTGCTGAATAATCCTTGCCGGAATACCATCGAAATATTCATCATGGAACGTCCAATTTTCATCGTAATATTCAATGCGAACTTTTGATGGACGATAAATTTCCTCCCGGATATTCGGAATACTCAAACAACCTTCGGTAAAAGCCCATTCGTCATCTGATCTTTCAGTAATTCGGGCATTGATAAATATCTTTTTGAAATCTTTCAGCGTGGGATCATCTTCAACAAGCGGTGACGCATCAATAACAAACATTCGGATCGATTTTCCAACCTGAGGAGCAGCTAACCCTAACCCATCGGACTTATACATGGTTTCCCATAAGTCGTCCATAAATGTTTGTAATCCTTTGTAATCCTTATCTATATCAACTGAAATTCGTCGCAGTATGGGCGAACCAAATACATAAACCGGTAAAATCATACTCTATCTAAAATGTTCTTTTTTTATACCTTAACAATCAAGTGCATTGTATGTTTGAATTTTTTATCGATTTTGCAAACTTTCGAGATAGGACTGCAAAATAATGGTAGCGCTTACCGCGTCGATCAATGCTTTGTTTTGTCGATCCTTTTTCTTAACACCTCCAAGTACCATTGCCTGAACTGCAAGTTTCGAAGTAAACCGCTCGTCGGCATATTCTACAGGCATTTCCGGAAAGCTTTTCCGGAACTTCACCACAAATTCTTTAATGGCAGGCGCCGATTCCGAAAGTGTATTGTTCATTTGCCGGGGCAAACCAATTACCATAAGTTCAACCTTTTCTTTTGAGAAATAATCGGCCAGAAAATCCAAAACTTTAGGTGTTTCTATAGTGGTAAGACTGTTGGCAATAATCTTCGACGGATCGGTAACAGCCATTCCAACACGTTTTAACCCATAATCCAAAGCAATAATTCGTCCCAATGATGATAAAGTTTAAAATTGATGCCAAAAGTAACAAGATTTTTATGAAGTTAAAAGACCATATGAGAAGATGAAGAAATGTAAAAATAAATTTAATGTCTCCACATTTCAGCATTATCATTCATTTGTTTATTCCACATATAGCGCCAACCCCTTCAAATATTCACCTTCCGGATGATAAATGCTTACAGGATGATCGGCGGGTTGTGTAAGCTGGTGGAGAATCCTCACGCTCCGCTTTGACATAGCGGCTCCGGAAAACACAGCCTGTCTGAATTGATCCTTATTTACCACTTGCGAACAGGAAAATGTAAAAACAATTCCTCCGGGTTTTATTTTCGATATCGCTTTGGCATTAATGCGTTTATAGCCCTGCAAGGCATTGGACAATGCGTCGTGGTGCTTGGCAAATGCAGGCGGATCAAGTATAATTAAATCGTATTTATCGTCAATCTTATTCAAATATTCAAATGCATCCTCAGCAAATGCTTCGTGGTTAGCATCGGCAAAATTACTTGCTACGTTATGTTTGGTAAGCTCAATAGCTTTGTCTGAACTATCCACCGAATGCACCAATTTAGCTCCGCCTCTGATAGCATATACCGAAAACCCTCCGGTATAACAAAACATATTCAAAACACATCTGTCCTTTGAATAGCTTTCAACCAACTTCCGATTTTCCCGTTGATCGATAAAAAAACCGGTTTTCTGGCCTTCAACCCAATCAACCATAAATTTATTGTTGTATTCCAATATTTCACAGGCTTGACTATTCCCTAACACATATTCGTTTTTAGCGCCGGTATTGGCTTTGAAGGGAATAGTTGACTCGCTCTTATCGTAAACAGCCTTAAGGTTGTCTCCGAAAAGATCTTTTAACGTCTGTGCCAATATGTGTCTGATTCGAAACATTCCAACTGAATGCATCTGCATCACCGCCGTATCGTTATAAATATCAATAATAAGACCCGGCAAACCATCTCCTTCGCCATGTATAAGACGATATACATTATTGTGAGGATTTTCGGCAACACCAATGGTTTTTCGCACCTGATATGCCTGATGAAGCTTTTGATACCAGAAACCTGAATCGATAGCGACTTGTTCAAAAGAAATGATTCGCACCGTTATTGATCCTATCTGGTAGTGGCCAATAGCAAGAAAGTGGTCGTTGGCCGAATATACTTCCACCAGGTCGCCCTCCGCCGGGTTCCCTTCGGTCTTTTTTATAGCTCCTGAAAATATCCAGGGATGAAACCGCAACACCGACTGTTCCTTGCCGGGTTTTAGTATTATTTTAACCATTTGCAATTGGAGTTAGGTGTCAGGAGTTAGAAGTGGTTAAACCCTCATTTCTAACTTCAATACTCATTAATGTTTTATAGATTTCGAAGGCTGCCCATGCATCGGTGGCAGCATACAATTGTTGTGGAAGTGTTAATTCTTCATTTTCCCAATTGGTTAATTGCTGTGACTTAGATATTCTGAAATTCAATATAATTCCTGACAATTTAGACAATCCGCTGTTTTCAATACCAAATTGTCTAACAAAGTCCTGAAGTTCAACAAAGCCCTCGGCTCGAAAAGGATGAAGTTGCTTAAGATGTCTGATATCGTCGTGTACGGCAATTCCTATTTTAAGTTGACGAGGGTTTGAAAGAATGCCCAGAACACAACCAATTAGCCCCATTTTATTCAATCGAAATAAATAGGAATCAGTTGCAGTGGAAAGTTGAAGCAGCGATACACGGTGAATTTGCCCCTTGGTAAACGTAGGTTTGGTTTCGGTATCGAAACCTAATATAGATTCGTGTGCAAGAATTTTACATACATGTTCGGCCTTGCTAATATGATCGATAAGATGAATTTGCCCTTGAAACTGACCCGTTGGAAGTAACCGCAATTCCTCTTTGCTGATGCTTGGTATAAACATCTTATAGCTCCTCTTTCAAAATGTCCTTCAAAGCTTCGGTGTCAATTACCTGATCTGTATCCTTTTCATGAATATCATCATCTTCATCAGTCAAAGGATCGCGAAATATCGTACCATCTTTATTAGTATACCTAATAAGGTGAATAGCCCTTAAAACACCGAGTAACTTAATACCCCAATATTTTTCAAAACCGGATAAACATTCAACAAGAGAATCGTTCACACCCTCAAATGTACCCACGGAATACCAATTCACAAAGTCATAAAAATCCTGATAAATATCTGTTAAATCTTCCGATAAAGAAGCCTGAAACGCGCGTGAATTACCCGGTTTGGTAGGATCAATTATTTCGGCATAAGAATCCCGCTTATCGAAAACATATTTAACAGTCCCTCTTACCTTATTATATTGTTTTTCGACAAGAAATTTTTGTGGTTCGCTCTCGTACCTTGTCTGAAAACGGGTCACTTCGAAAGTCTGCCGATAAATTGCCATTAGAAGTGAGGACACCCTGTCGAGAAATTCGTGCAAAGGAAGTTTATCAATTCGATCGATCAATTTACAATATTCCGAAGAAAGTCTCACTAATTCAGCTCCTTCGTCCCTTTTTTCATTCCTATTTTTTTCCATAAAACTTCATTTACAGTGCAAAAATAATATAATACTTTTTGAAACAACTAATTCTGTAATTAATTAGTTATCCTTGACATTTTAAATATTTGGTAACTATTTAGCTTGGTCGATTGTTATGAAGGAATAACCATGTGACACATTACAAAATTCTTTGAAAACATTGTGTTTATTTTTCCTTGTTGTAGAGATTAAGTTAACGATTCGAGCATAGGATTTTGCACCAGTATAAAGTGATTGGAAGAGCGAACAATCTAAGCAACCAATAAAGGCTTTGTGGAAGACCTTATCGCCTATCTTAAAAGTATTTCATACATGCAACAACAGTTGTTGATTTTTTATCAAGCTAAAACCAATGCTGAAGGGGGTTGAAACCCGTTGCGGAAAATCCCCGTTCCTTAATTCGGGAGATACTCAATAACAAAAAAGGAGGTAGTAAAATTAACTCGGAAGTACGAAAATTGAAAATGTTGGTAAACACCAACCCACTCCCAATTGCCTAAAATTAAAAGTATTCCGTTTGTGACTGTAAAATTAATAATCGCTGAAATGATGATATCGAAATGTGCAAATTGTCAGAAATTATTAATCTTTACCAAACTAAATACAAACAAAATATTCAAATTGCCGTATAAATAACAAAATCCATTTTTTAATAAACCCTTTTGTGAAGTTTCTAGCGACAAAAGTCAATTTAACCGTTATGCTTACTTTTTTTATATTTCATCATAATTTGGGGCAAAATATATAAAGTATTGGCAAAGACAAACCTTTGAAGATTTCCGGTGGATTATCGGTAAACCAGATATTTTATGATGCCATAGGTACACAAACCGGGCGTACACCTTATACTTATTACCTGGCTGGAAATTTAAATTTTAGTTTTTATGGCTGGTCAGCCCCGTTCTCGTACACTTATTCGAATCAGCAAAGTTCTTTTCAACAACCATTCAACCAGTATGGACTTCATCCAACTTATAAATGGGTTACAGCTCATATTGGGTATGCAAGCATGACCTTTTCTCCATATACTTTGAGCGGTCATCCTTTTTTGGGCGTAGGTGTAGAGCTAAATCCGGGGAGTCGTTTCAAATTAAGCGCCATGTATGGAAGGTTGCAGAAGGCAGTGGAATATGATACTTCCATTACTAACGTTCAGCCAGCATTTAAACGCATGGCTTATGGTATTAAGGCTGGGACAAATTTAGGAAAAGTTGCTTTTGAGTTAATGGCCTTTCACAGTAAAGATGAAATAAATTCACTGAAGCATAGCATTGATAGTCTTGAAATTTATCCTGAAGAAAACATGGCATTTGGAATAAACTCAACTGTGTCCCTCATAGATAAATTGAATGTTCAGGTTGAATATGGAACAAGCTTTATTACCCGTGATATTCGCTCTGATACCTTATCGAACGACTTTTTGTTCATGAAAAAGACATCAACTGAAAAGTACAATGCAGTAAGAGCTGGGCTAAAATACGCCCAGACATTTTATAGTGCCGGTGTTACTTACGAAAGAATAGATCCTGGTTATCGCACTCACGGAGCCTACTATTTTAACAACGACCTGGAGAATATTGCCACCAACGCCACGGTATCGCTTTTTAAGAAAAAATTAAACCTGGGTGCTAATGTGGGAATACAACGTGATGATCTGAACAACAAAAAGATGAGCCAAATGCTAAGAGTCGTTAGTTCTTACAATATAGGTTTTGTACCCATCAACCCATTAAACATTTCTGCAACGTATTCAAATTTCAAAAGCCATACAAATGTCAAATCACAGTTTCAAAGCATTAACCAGTTAACACCTTTTGAAAATCTGGATACGCTTAATTTTACCCAGATTTCAGAAAACTCCTCGCTCAATATTAATTACGCGATGTCGGGTACTCAAAAAAGCAGACAGAATTTAGCCTTTAACGCAGTTTACCAGAAAGCGTCAGAGTACCAGGAACAAGTTCAAACAAACAGTGGCGCAAAATTTATTAGTTTGAACATGGCTCATAGCCTTTCTTTTGTTAAAACAAATACGTCCATTACTTCTTCAATTAATTACAGCAATAGTAAAACATCAACGCTTACCACCTATACCATCGGACCAACATTTAGCGTCCGCAAAAATTTCTTTAACAATAAATTAAGGGGATCTTTATCCACATCGTTTAATAATTCGTATTCGAATGGTAACTTAACCAATACGGTATTGAATTTCAGGATGAACACCGGGTATACGTTGCAAAAAAAGCATAATTTCAATTTAACAGGAGCAGCAATTCACAGGACTGCTATTAACATTGAAACCAAAGAACGAAAAAAGGCTACAGAATTTACCATAACATTAGGATATACATATAATTTTTAAAAGAATGCAAGATTTTAGAAATTGGTTTAACAGGTTTATTTACCGCAAACAAATACTGTCATTGCTTTTGTGTTTTATATCTTTTGGGCACATTGCAAAAGCACAGGTATATCCAATACAAGTTGTAACAGAAATTACACCTCCATACTCAGTTTATCTTTCCGATTACACTACAATGGGAACCGGAAAGTTGGCAGTTAATATTTTACTAACCGATGTTTCGCGGTTCAATTATCCGGTAAAGCTTCGCTTGGTGATTGAGGGAGAAGGAGGGACTATTACAACGTCAGCTTTTTACATGCCCGAACAAATTATGTTAGATGGTGGTTCTCCTTTGCGTTTAACCGGCGATGAACTGGCAGGCTATTTTAATCCCAAAAACTTGGATTTTAAAGGATATAGTAAGGAGAAGTTCATGCAAACAGGCTCTTTGCCAGAGGGAATTTATCGAATAGGATTTCAGGCACTCGATTATAACAAAAGCATTGCCGTATCGTTAACCGGGTCGGCAACCGCATGGCTGGTAATGAACGATCCTCCTATGTTTAATACACCGGAAAAGAATGCCAAGCTCACCGCTTCGGAACCTCAAAATATTATGTTCCAGTGGATGCCCAGGCATTTAGGCTCACCTAACTCTGCCTTTAATGCCGAATATATATTTCAACTTTACGAAATATGGCCTGATGGACGCAACCCGAACGAAGTGGTAGCATCAACCCAACCACTGATTGAAAAAACAAGTACGTCTACCTCCTTTTTATATTCAAACAATACTGAAACGCCACTCATACCAGGGCGGCAATATGCTTACCGTGTACAAGCTCACGACGTAGAAGGCCGTGACTTATTTCGCAACAAAGGCTACAGCGAAGTTCAAATGTTTACCTATGGTGACCCTTGCGATGTACCAACTCAAATAGAGGCACAATCCAACAATTCTGGTAAAATAACCATTGACTGGCAACCAACCACATATAATACAGCCTATTATGTTCAATATCGAGAAGCAGGAAGTACAAACGGAGTATGGTATCCAAAAACTACTTATGTCAATAGCTTAACCATTGACAACCTAAAGCCCAAAACTAAATATGAATATCAGGTACAGGGACAATGCGGCGCAGTTAACAGCGATTTTTCGGAAATATTAAATGTTACCACCCAGGCTAAAAAGGAAACAAAAGTAGTTTGCGGATTGCAGGACTCGGCCTCTATTATTACAAATAAGTTACCCCTTACATCCCTGTTACCCGGGGATATTATTACTTGCGGAAAATTTGAAGCGCAGGTAACCAAAGCAACAGGTGGCAACGGTAATTGGACAGGCGAAGGGTTTATGCACGTGCCATTTATGGGTGTAAAAGTTCATGTAACTTTTATCAATATAGCCATTAATGAAAAGTTTCAGGTAACGAAAGGGCGTATGGAATCGGTATATAACCCGGATAGCAAGTATGTTGTTGATTTGAATTCTAAGTCCAATAATACTACACCACAGAGCCCGTCCACAACCACACCAATAGTTCATGATACGATAATTTTAGATGCAATAGATACAATATTTAAAACCCCGGAAGGGGATGTGTTGGTTATCTCACAAACTGGAGACACAACAACCATTCACCGTAACGCAGATGGAAGTGGCGTGATAATTAATTCCGCAGGCGATTCAACTGCTATTCCAATCAATCAGCCAGTGGTGGTAATAGATTCTAACTGGAATACCACAGTAATTGATAACAATGGAAATGTTAAAAGTAACGAATCTGTAGATGCCTTAGTTAGAGGATCTGGATCATTTTTGACGATTCAGATTCAAGATAAAAATAGGAACTGGAAAAACCTTACAAATGGGACAATAGTTAAATTAGATGTAAATGATTTCCCTGTAGATAAGATTAACTTGCGTATAGTATATTTGGTAGGAACCAGCCCAATGCTGGTTTTTAATTATGGCTACACTATTGAAAAGTGGGAAAATGTTGATTTTGACCCTTATGAAAATTACAAAGCTATTCTCACGTTACAAAATGGAATTTCTGAATATGAAATTAAAACATTGTTAAATAAAGATAGTGTAAAATCTACAATATCCGTAAAAATAAAATTTGAAAATTCCATTCATTTTACGCGTGCTAATGATGATACGAATGGCAACCGATGGGGATATGATGAAATGTCTCTCGAAGATTTTCAGGATGACCACGTATCTGTTGCCTCAAATGATTTTACCTTTATTAAATTGAAAGCTAATATTCCATCTGATAAAAAAATAAATGATATTTATGATTTTGTAAAAGGAAGTGACATTTTTGATTATGAGGTTGTTGATAACGAAACAATCAAACTTATTGGAAAGGAAACAAGTGGAGATAGTTCTTTATTAACTATTTATGGTAAAACAGATGTAAATAAAGAAAATCCATTAGCAAAATTAAAAATTAATGTATATAAAATAATAGATCCACTTAATGAAGGAAACCTAATATTATTAACTAAGGAACAAGGAAAGAAGGACAAAATAAATCTTAATAATATAGTTACATACGCAAATAATTGTTTAAAATATTCTGTAGTTAATATAACTCTTAATTCTAATGTTCAAGAGAAGATTATAGCGGATGATGACATTAATAAATTTGATCTCAATAAAAATGGTGCAATTGACCAAGAAACGGAATATCCACTTTTCGAAGAACACTTTAAAGATATTTTTATTGCAAAAAATATCATTATTATAGATCTACCAATTTTGACTTCCTACATAATCAAGAAATCAATTAAAAGTGGGGACAACTCAATCGAATTGGAAAATGACATTTCAGAAAGCTTGTCAGAAACAGAATTTGCTTTATGTAAATATGTTAATAATAATAGTATTACGTCTCCAAAGTTTAAATTATCTAAAACATCATCTAAAAATTATACAATTTCTGAAGGTAGTTCAATAAGCATATTTTCAGAAGATTATGAGGTTAAGCAAGCCTATCTCGTTGACAACTTAAGTAATAAGTATTACTTAGGAAGAGACATCGTTATTGGTAAAGATTGGTTTATTACTAACGTACCACTTCCAAGTACGTGTAAAAAGTATAAACTAATTTCTTATAATGGAGATACTCTTGTTAAGAAAATTGAAATTATTCCTGGAACTATAAATAATTTAAAATCCAATGAATATGGTTATAGAACAAAGACGGTATTTACTTCTTCATTTTTAAAATACCATCCAACAACTACAACACTGATAGCATATAATAGAAGTGGGAAAGCAACAGAGGTCGCAGGATTATCGGCAGCTTTTGAAATAAATCGGCCTGTATTAATGATTTTCAAAGATGATATGAAAACTTTTGGAGAAACTATGGCTCATGAAATAATGCATGGAATTGTTTTAAAGGTATCTGGTTCTCATTTTTATGATTTAAACCAACCTGATAATCTTATGAATTGGCAAATTATTGAAAGTTTACCAGGAGAAAGGCCTCTGAGATTTATGAAAATGAAAAACAAGCATTATTTTGATCGGATCATAAATTGCGATAACGATAATCAGTGGGAAAATATAAAACGATAAAAACATGAAAATCGGATTCAGATTACTCCTCATCAGTTTGTTTTTGTTTTTTTTAGCAAATTCATACGGACAACAAATCTTATGGTGGCATATTGTCCAAGGTGATAAAGATTATGATCCTAAACATTATGTAGATTGTTTAGCAGGGAAATCTTACATGTTCGAAAAGGAGAGATGTATAGAGGCTTGTAAAAGCAAGATGCCTGGCATTTTTTATGATACATTGAAATTATACTCTCATGATTTTTTATTGAGCCTTGACTACAAAAAAAGGTACACACCCACAATTGCATGGTTTATGGGATTACTTAATTTGCCTGATAGCATTAAACAATATATGTTATACGATACAATTACTCCGCTATACGTAAAAGCAAGATTAGGTGATAAACAAGCTGAAAAAATGGTTTTAGCAGAATATAAAAGAAGAATTACGAATCGAAAGGATTCTATTTTTTTGGATTGGGCAGACAAAGATATTATGTGGGAAGTTTTGTACATTAATACCCCAAATGCAACAAAAACATTTGTTAAAGGATTTAAAACCAAAGCATTTTATTATGATTCATATTATCATTATCACTCTTCTTTACTTAAAAATTTATTTCTTTGGTATTCTTCTTTTTATAAAAGTGAAGTAATTAAAAATATTTTAGAATCTCCTGGCTATATGGTGTTGTTATATACAAATGATATTAGAAAGGAGTCTGATATAGAACTTTGCTTTAAAAAATTAAATAAAGAAATAAAGAAAAAACATAATGTAAGAGTCAAGATAAAAGCTCATTATTTAATCAAAGCAAGTGAATATAAATATTATATGACTTATTAATCACATAAACTCAAAACCATGAAAAAAGCATTATTAAGTTTATTCGCATTAGCCATTGTAATAATGGCCTGTAAGAAAGAAGATTCTGTAACCAAAACACCAGGAGAGTACCTGAAGGCGCATACCTGGGCAACTATTTCAATGACAATTAATCCCGCCAATGACTGGTACCAGACAGGGAATAAAATTACCGATTTGTATGCCGCTTTGGACGAATGCGAAAAAGATAATCGACTGGAGTTTGATGCTGATAGTACGTATGAGACTCTTACCGAAGCAATTAAATGCCAGGTTGGTGAAGCTGACAAAATAAAAAATGGCAGTTATTCCATTTCCAAAGACCAGAAATACATTACTCGTCCCGATTTTACTGTACCTTCTTTAATAAAAGAAATATCCGACTCAAAGGCAGTGTTTGAAACTACCTTTACTGATAAGGATAAAGTACAATATGTAATCACAGAAACATATATGGCAAAATAAAGCATAGAATGTTTGATTAAGTTTCTACTATTCTTAATAAGAGAAAAGAGGTTGGATATGCACGACGAAGTTAGACAACAAATATAACTTCGCCGTGCAAAAGCCTCTTTCACATTAAAATGATTCTCTTGATTGCTTAAAAATGAGCAACCTTAATGATAAAAAGAATTTCAAAATGAGGATAAATTGTCTACCATATACTAGCCGATTAAAAACAAATCAGTTCAAAAAAGACATGATGCACCGAATTTTACCCTACTTATTGACCATTTTCTTATTTAGTATAGGATTATCTATATTGAGAGGTGCGGATCCAGCATCAAATAACGTAAATATAGAGACCACCCGAAAAATTACCTTTGCAAAAAATAATATAGAAAATAGTTATTTGCCACAAAATCAAGGTACACCAGATACTACTTCTGAGGCACCTGTAACTAAAGAAGAAAGTGAAATTCGTACCTTGGCAGCTTACATCAAAGAGCAGAACCGTTATATCGAGAGGATCGATTCCTCAACGGTGATGGATTTACCAGCTGGTATTTAAAGTAAAGGCGGCACATTGGATTATACGATCATTATTAAACGATTGGTAACAACCCCCGATAGCGGCGCTTTCCTTGAAGTTTGTTTGTCATTCGA
>JANXXY010000397.1 GCA_025350365.1 Bacteroidales bacterium
TTGAAGTCCCGGTTGAACTACATCCCCGAGAAATAAACTATGCACTTATCGAAGGTATTTGGTTTTATGAAGATATAAAGAAGAGATTTATCGAAGGGTAAAAGCCATATAATTTCATAGTAATTCAGTTTGTTTTTATTCATTTTTGTGAGAAACATTTTTTTTATGGATGAAAATTACGAAAAACAGCATTTTCGGTTCACTTTAGGCAACACTATCCCTGTGCACGAAAAGAACAGATTTAAAATGGATAATATTTTTCTTATATCCCTTTGATCAATTTCTTGATTAAAAAAAGAAAATTGGGAATGATTAAACGCATTCAGAAACAAATTAATAAATTTGGAGTAACTGATAAGAACCTAAATTTTGCAACCACCTGATTATTTGGATGCAATTTTGAAGTTGGTCAGAAACATAAAATGAAACTAAAACTAAAAATTAACATAATTTGGTATGAGTAAAAACATGATCGCATTTTTAATAAATGGGAATTTAGTCTACGGTCAGACATTAGAATCTGATGGTATAGCAATTAAAATTTAAAAGTATAGATCTTGTTAAAACAGAATTTCCAAGGTTAGGAAAGCACATGATAATAATTGATATAGTGTCCATTACAAAAAATGAAAAAGTTTATGAATATAGATATTATGCACCAAAAAAAAATGATACTCTAAAAGACGTCGCTTTAAGAGATATGAATGATTTGGAGCTTACCCCAAAATTTTGGTATAATGGCATTGAAAATTCATTCTCCTTTGATAATAAAAAAGAAAATGCGAATAAAAGTTTTGATTATAAAGATATTATACTTTCAGGATCATTAATTTGGGCAAAATATTATATAAAATAAAACAGCCTTAACATCGCATATAAAATAATTGGTAGTTAATAGGTAATTATGTTTACTTTTTGTCCAATTTCATAACGGGCGACTGGAAATCGCTCCGAAGATCTCCCCAGCATTTCATACACAGTTCCGTTTGAGGCCATTAACCCAACTGTCTCTGAATTTGTGAAATATTTCAAATAACAGCTTGTGGGATTTGATAGATTTTTGAGTTGCAGACAAATGATTTTTGATTTTGTAACTGTTTGACATGATGATCTGTGATATTATTAAGTGTAATATCAAAAATAAAGCAACAATGATGATAACAACCAAACTCAGTATTCAAGATAAATTGCCTCTCACCTGCACACGAACTGGAACGTGCTGTCATGGGAAACTTGTGCTTCTTAATCCATGGGAGTTGGTCCGTCTTGCCAAGGAGAAAAAAAATACACCAAGAGAATTTCGCGATCTTTATTGTGAGTTCGGAGGAATTCGTTTACGTTTTGACGGAAAAGTAGGTTGGAAGGAGCAACAAGCTTGTAGTCAATATGTCGACAATTTTGGGTGTAGTGTACATTTAGGGCGTCCACTATCCTGTCGGTTATATCCACTTGGTCGTCAAATACAAAGTGAAGAGGTTCACTATATTTACCAAGGGAATGAATTTCCGTGTTTGGAAGGATGCCCCGAAGTTTCGGGATTACCTCATTTGAGCGTAGGTGAATATCTTAAAGGCCAGATAACAGATAAGTTCGAAAAAGCTCAGGATGAATATTTAGAACTGATGCAAAATTTAGCTGATATAGCATTTGTGCTTCTCCTCGAAACTGGCTTAGCAGAATCTGGAGATAAGGAAACATTGCCACTATGGCGAAAAATGGGCAACGAGCTTCCAGAAGTATTAGCAGATAGGATAGGGCAGGAGTGGATGGATTGTTTGATGCTTTCGGAAATTTCTGATGATTTAGAAGATCCAATTTCATTTGCTCGAAAACATAATGATTTACTCCAAATAAAAGCGCAGGAAAAGTTTGGAGCCTTGCAAACAAATCAAGAATTACATGAAGCGTCTGTTTTAATAATGGGTGTGGCATTGCATCTTGCTAGAGGTATAGGGGCAAATCCAAAGATTCTTGCTGAACATTGGATCGATACTGCAAAGAATCATGGGGCTTTGGAATAGTAGTATCCGCCCAGACCGAAAGAATGAAAGAATAAAACGGCTAAAATACTCTATTATTTGAATTACAAATTATTATAGTATAAGTCAACAACAGTGGATTCCAATTATTATTCCTTGTTTTTATTATTGGGAATTGTAAAGGTTATTATAGTGCCTTTCCCTTCTTCACTTTCTACCCAAATTTTACCGTCATGCCTGTCTATAAATTCTTTACAAAGTATTAAGCCCATACCGGTTCCTGGTTCATTATTTGTTCCTTGTGTTGTGATGTTGCTACCAATTTTAAAAAGCAATTGAATATTCATTCTATTTATTCCAATACCTGTGTCACTCACTGACATCACAATTGTGTCTGAAGTGGGATACGCATGAATGCAAATTGACCCACCAAAGGGTGTGAATTTTATGGCATTTGAAACAAGGTTTCGTATAATTGTACTGATCATTATCTTATCAGCAAAAATAGGTATCTGAGCAGGTGTACTTTTTGTAACGGATATTGATTTATGTTCTGCAATATCCTTTAATAAAAGTAAGACTTCATCAATCGTATCGGTCATTTCAAAATTTTCCGGATTGAAATTCTTCTTGTCCGTTTGCGACTGAGACCACTGTATCAAATTTCTTAGCAAATCCATTGCTCTTTGAGACGAATGACTGATAATGTCAGCATATCGTTCAATTTGCTTGTAATCGTTCAATTTGATTTTTTCAGATAGCAGATCACAAAAACCAATGATTGCATTAAATGGAGTTTTCATATCATGACCAATGATGGATAAAATTCTGTCCTTTTCGATGTTGATATTATTAAGCTCCTCGTTTTTACGTTTTATTTCTTGCTCAAAATTTTTGCGAATATTAATGTCATAAAGGATGCCAGTCCATAGTATATCTCCATTATCCAAAAGGCGCGGAAGAGATTCAAAATGCACCCATAATTTCTCACCTTTAACAATCATACAACCTTCCCATAAGAAAGGAATCCTATGTTTGTTTGCTTCAATATTTCGCCTTGCAAATTCTGTTTTATCATTTTCGAAGATCAGGTCGTTAATTATTGCCGGATTGTGTTCATAATCTTCCCGGCTAAGATTGAGTATCTCACAGAAACGGTTATTTACAAATTCAAGAATGTAGGGAGCTTCTTTGGAGCTCATCCATTTTTCCTGTATTGTATAGTGAGATGCAAAAACACGTAAGCGGTACATTCCTGAGGGAAATGCATTGGCTAAGTCTAAATATAGGCTACGTTCCTGATCTAATGCCTCTTTAATTTCTGTATGTTTGCTTTCAAGCTCTCTAAGTACGCTATTTTCAATTTTTAGCTGAGCTACTTCATTAAGAAGTTGTTCAATATTTTTATCTTCAGGTTTCATGTTTTTCGAAATGTCCTCCTAACTTTTATTATTAAATTTGAGGATATTCTATGAAAGATTAAAGGAAATAGTTTTTGTGAGCATAAGGCATAATACACCTTCAAAATTACACATCCTCAGTTTGTAATAAAGGTTGTTTGTCAATTGATTAAATAAGCCCATTTTTCATTCAAATATATAGTTTTTGAAATAAGATTTGTAATATTCACCTATATTAAATTTTTTTTTAATTTTAAGCGCATATAGCAATTAGATTTGTTTTGTGAAATTACGTTCGTGAATATTAATTTATGCAAATCAATCATGCTGATTTCTCCTCTGGGGATTCGACTATTAATTATGCATTTAATACTTTGAATACGGTTAGTCAGGTGCTGTTTACGAAATGGAGTATCGTTTATGATGGTACTAACATGCGGATATACTTCAAGGTGTTTGAAACACCTACAATAGGTGGTGAAAAAAAGATATTCATAAAGCAACCGCCGTACGATTCAATAACAAGGTAATAGACTTTAAAGGATTGGATTTCAACTGTTCTGATTCAATACAAGTATTCGATATCAATAGTAGTCAGTACAATGTCGTTAATAATTACTTTATTCCTTATTCAACAGACATCAATAAAAAATTCATTAACAAGGCATTCACTTTCTATAAGGGATGGGGATTAGATATTACACTGAAAGAAGATGAATTGGACGCTCTGGCTAAATATCCTGAATCGTTTAAATGTACTTTAACCAAAAATTAGTATTGGAAGGTTCATCCTTTCAATGTCTGACACATTTGAAATACCTCATGTTAGTCTGATGCTAATTTATTAACATAATATGTAATAAAATTACATTATACGAATAAAAATTCTATTTTTGTATTGTAATATTATTACATGATGCATCTCATATCATTTCGAAAATTAAGAGAGTTTTTTGAGAAAGACCCGAATTCAAGAGTTGCTTTGCAGGATTGGCACAAAAGAGCAACTAAGGCTGAATGGGACGATTTTTCGGACGTGAAGAAAACTTTTAATTATGTTGATTCCGTTGGAAATTCAAGGTTCGTTTTTAATGTGAAAGGAAATCACTACAGGATAATTGCTAAGATAGCTTTTAAAGCTAAAACAATATATGTAAGGTGGGTTGGTAATCACAAGGAATACGATAGACTTAAAAACATTGATATATTATGACAAATATAACTGAAAAGCAATATAGGGAAGCAGAGGCAAAAATTGAAGAACTATTGCCTTTGGTTAAAGAAGATACTCCAATAAGTAACCCTAATTATATTGATCTTAAAAGGGTTTCTGATATCGTAGAAGCATACGAAAATGAACATTACCCAATTGGATCACCTACATTGAGAGAGGTTATTGAATTAAGAATGTTTGAAATGAAGCTTAAGCAAAAAGATCTGGCTGAATTACTTGAAACCAGTGCTTCCAGAATTAGTGAGTACCTGAATGGTAAAAGGGATATTACAATTGAGATAGCCCGTGCCTTGCACAAAAAGCTCAATATTGACAGCGATATAATTTTACAAGGTTAAATCTGTAAAACGCATAAATCTGAAAAAAGTAAAAAGATAATTACAAACTACTTATTGACAGGATAAATTTAAACATTAGTTTTTGGTTTTCTATTCATTTACCGGGACTAAAATGTATGTGAATTCTCCAGGCCGAAATTTAATACGTTTGTCATTATTTAGACCTTTACTCATAATCAGAGGGTTTATGGTTTCAAGCCCAGGTGAATCTGCACTTATTAATAAACACTTAAAATGTAACACGTAGGAATAGCTCTTATTTTTGTATACAATTTTACATATCATTATTGCCCCTCTTTTCTCTACTCAATCAGAAACTATTGTAAATGTGTGAATGATGTAATTCATTTTAATAATTGTGTAATTATTTCATCACTATTTACCTTTACTTAACACCCTTTACCAATCTTAGTAATATTTAATAAAATAGTTTTTTCATTATTGTAATTAATTTATTAGTAACCTTATTCATTGATTTTGCATTTTAACCAAAGAGAAAGCTGAAGAAGTCGGAAACCTTGAAATCACCCTAAACAAAACCACCCCACGTCAATTAGTTGCTACTGATAGTATTTGTTCACGCTGGGATTAGCAGAGTCGATTAATGAATGTTTTATAAAATATCAAACTGTGTGAAGCTATATATCAAATACATGGTGAGCGTACGCTGCAAAATGGCAGTGAGAGAAGAGTTAACAAAACTCGGGTTACACTTTATTGTCGAAATGGGTGTAGTAGATGTCATGGAAACTATATCAGAGGAGCAACGAGAAATACTAAGTATTGAATTGCTGAAATCCGGACTAGAACTGATAAACGACAAGAAAGCTATGCTCATTGAAAAAATAAAAAATATCATTATTGAAATGGTTCATTATTCAAATGAATTGCCTAAAATCAATTTTTCGGATTATTTAAGTGAAAAACTTCAATATGATTATACTTATCTGTCAAATGTTTTCTCAGAAGTACAAGGAATTACAATTGAAAAATTTTTCATTTCTCATAAAATTGAAAGAGTAAAGGAATTGATTTTCTATAATGAACTTACCCTTACAGAAATAGCATTGATGATGCATTATAGCAGTGTTTCTCATTTATCAAATCAATTTAAAACAATGACAGGTTATACGACTTCTCATTTTAAAAAATTGAAGTATCAAAGACGACAAGCCATAGAGGATGTTTGAAATTAACGGTATGATATTTTCATTTAAAAAATTAACAATTTTTTTATCTCGAGCCTGGAGTAATGAGTTTGTTTGGATGGTTGCGAATATCAAACAGGAAGCCACTGCAATATTTCGCCGATAATAGTGTCAATAATTTTTATGTTTAATGAGTTTAAATTCATCTGCACGTTTTTAAAATAAGGTTCATTTCGCCTGATTGCCTCTTTTCAATAAATTATAATGCCACTTCAAAAAGCCGTGAATTATGATACTTATTTTAAAAGTTATGTAACCTTTCTGAGATTGAAGTACTCAACTTTGTCGTGTAGAAATTCTAAAAAATATAACCATGAATACAAAAAACGTTTTATCAATCTCTTTGATGTTATTAGTTGGAATAATGACCGGCTGTCAAAAAGATCCGATTATAGAGAAGTCTTCAGTGGAAAAGTCAGCAGTGTTATCATCTGCGGAAAAGTCAGCATTGCTGCAGATAAAAAGTAGTGCATTAAAATCGGTGAATCTTGGGGTTGCGGACAATTTTGCGATTCTTTCAAAATCAGGCATTACCGATGTTTATAAATCGGCAGTTACCGGAGATATTGGGTCAAGTCCAATTACGGGCGCAGCTATTCGATTAACGTGTGCAGAAGTTACGGGAACAATTTATACCGTTGATGCTGCAGGTCCTCTTCCGTGCAGAGTAACTAACGCTAACAGATTGACTATAGCTGTTGGCGATATGCAAACCGCTTATACTGACGCCGCCGGGCGTTCAAATCCGAATTTTTTGAATTTGGGTGCAGGTAATATCGGTGGCAAAACACTTACAGCAGGTCTATATAAATTTACAAGTGCGGTTGTAATCCCTACTGATGTTACAATTTCGGGCGGACCGGATGATGTTTGGATTTTTCAGGTTGCTGGAACCCTTAAAATGAGTTCGGCAGTAAAAATTATCCTGGCAGGTGGAGCTCAGGCAAAGAATATTTTCTGGCAAGCCTCAGGTTCTGTTACCTTGGGTACAACCAGTCATTTTGAAGGCAACATTTTAGGGCAGACAGGTATTAATTTGCAGACTGGCGCATCAATAAACGGTAGAATGTTGGCACAAACTGCTGTAACTCTTCAAATGAATAGTGTTACAAAACCACAATAAATTATTGAGTATTATTATCACTTAAGAGGCGGCTTCCATGAATCGCCTCTTTTTTTAAAGTTACATCGCTATTTATTTAATACTTCGGTATATTTTTTTAAGGTACTGATAATGAGTGCAAATTCATAAACTGAAAATAATTGTAACTAGTTATTAGCCAATTATTTTCAAATTATCCCATTTTCAAATTTAACGAAGTGTTGTTATTAGCTTCAATAGTATATGGCAATGTTTTACCATACTATGGCATTTCGGGTTTGTCGGCTATAATTAACGTAGAAGGGATATTAGTAAGCCATAAACTTTTGGTTTCAACTAACCTTTTCCAACTATCTAAAGAGACAATCATTAAATCTTGCTGTTGTAAAAATGTTTTTGCAATAACCATTTCACTTTGCAAAGTTATATGATTGGGAATAGTCCGGTCAATCTCGCTGATTTTTTCAATTATTTCGGAATCGTTTTTTAGGTATCCTGATACATCTAATATAACTATTTGGCATTTGATATTTTGTATTAGCTTATGAGCATAGGTTATCAAATACTTGTCTTCGGTGTCTAATACAGGAATGAAAACATTCTCAATTTTATCGAGTCTCTTATCAATTAATATTCCAACAGATATCTGGGTTTTTGATAATATTAAACGTGTTCGCTCATCGATAGGTGAATTATCAAAAAGCTTATCTTTGCCCGTAAAAGTGTGGAGTAATTTTTCCGGATTGATTATTCTGGTGGTAAACCCAAGCACCTTGCCTAACAAACTGCCTTGAAATATAGATTGACTTGCGCCAATTAATAATAAGTTATAATCTCCTTTATTAGCCACATCAACTATATCTGTGTCAATATCTTTTGATGATTTGAAAAAGGTTATAATTTTTCGATTTAAATTTTTCGATTCTTCGATGATAGGAGTAAAGGTCTCCTTTTCATATTCATCAGCAAAATAGGGATGCAATTCATTTGTTGGTGAAAGGTGCAGTGCCGTTATGGCAACATTACCATTCAACTTTTTTGTTAATCCATTTGCTAATCGAAGTAAGGCTCTTCCGGATTCAGGAGTGCCGAATGAAAACAAAATTTTGTATTGACTGGATTCTTTAATTTTCTGAGGCATTTCGTCCGGTTTTGTTTTGAATATCCAGTTAATCAAATCCAATACAGGGCTGGTCATAAAGGTGGTAACCAATGCCATTATTACCAACATGGCAAATATTTTAGGTGGTAAAACACCTAAATCATAACCAATATTCAACACCACTAATTCGATTAATCCTCGGGTATTCATTAATGCCCCGATAGTTAAACTGTTTTTCCAGTTTTGACCGACAAATTTTGCTGCAATCACACTACCGACAAATTTTCCTGCTACAGCTACCAGAATAATTAAGCCTGTTATTTTCCAGAGATAAGGATCATTCAACAAACCGATTTCAGTTCTCAATCCTGTGAAAACAAAAAATAACGGAAGCAACAAAACCAAGGAAACATCTTCAATTTTTTCTATAAAAATGTTTCTGAACTTGATATTTACAGGCATTATTACACCAGCCATAAATGCACCAAACAGTGTGTGGATTCCAATCACTTCGGTTGCGTAGGATGATAGTATTAAGGTAAGAAAAAAGATTGCAATGATAGGTTTACTCAAATTTTCACGCGTGGTATGTAAATCACCAACACGCATCAAAAAAGGTCTTACAACTTTGATCATTATGAATACATAAGTTACGGCTAAAAGAATTGTGAACAAGGAACTTACAAATGAACCAGCTTTTACAATGGCAATTACTGTTGCCAAAATGCACCATGCTGTTATATCATCTGCAGCAGCACATGTTATTACTACTGATCCTAATTTTGTTTTTTGTATTCCTCGTTCCTGAACAATTCTTGCCAATACGGGAAATGCCGTTATACTCATGGCAATACCAATAAATAATCCAAATGAAAGAAATTGAATGCCTTGAGGAGCAAATGATTGATAAATAAAATAAGCTAAACCCATCCCCAATGCGAAAGGAATAATGATGCTGGCATGACTTATAACTACGGCCTCATGAGCTTTGTTTTTAAGTGCATTTAAATCTAGTTCCATGCCAACCATAAACATAAATAAGATTAGACCAACCTGGCTTAAAATTCTGAGGTTATCAAGCGAACTGGCTGGAAAAAGGATTGCGGAAAATTCAGGGAAATAGATTCCGAAAAGTGAAGGTCCCAGTACTATTCCGGCAATTATTTCTCCAATTACTGTTGGTTGTCCTATTCTTTTACAAATCCAACCAAATATACGTGCGGCAAATAAAATAGCAACAATTTGGGCTAAAAGAATTGCTAATGGATTTCCTAAATTATGAGTCATAGAACCAATAAATTCAGCCCATTGACTTTTTTTAGAATCGGGAATTACAATGTTTCTCCCAAGCTCCAATTTTGAGCCTTGCAAGACAATCCAATAGATCATGGCGGAAACACCACTTATTAAACCAATATAAAACAAGCTATTTTTAATTTTATTCATTATTCTCCTATAAAATTTAATAAAACACATTACATGCCAACCAACAGATTAGCTTATTTGGTGAATAATAATCAAGTTATGTCAACTTTTAATGCATCCGTAATCAGATTGTAATGGATTGATGAAATTTCCCTTAACACGTTAAATATAACTTCAGGTTTTTGCAAAGTAGCAGGTTTAACAGGTTATAACAGAAAAACAAAATTGAGAATAAACTGTTTAAACGACTATCATTTTTTCGCCCTACAATCATGGCACGGGCAGTTTGAATAGTTCAAAATTTTTATGATAAAACCAAATCATTCATTTGAACATCTATAAGTATCTACTGTTTATAAACCTTGAAAGATTAAGATAGCCATTAATCAGTCTATTATCCATCATACCTATGAAGATCAATTCTATTTCCATTGCAATCGCGGTTGGACTATTGCTAACTTTATTGTGGAATTGCAAAAAAGAAAATGGAAAGAACACTCCGACAGAATTTGTTGCAGTTATTAATAATATCACGGATACTTCTGCTGATTATTACGGTGAGATATCGTCAATCGGCAGTGCAACCATAACAGCACGTGGAGTCTGTTGGAGCAAAAAGCAGAATCCAACCGTAGCAGACTTTATTATCAATATGGGAACAGGTACAGGTAGTTTCAATACTACACTCACAGGATTGGCTCCTGGTGTTACATATTATGTCAGAGAGTTTGTTACTAATATCAATGACACTGAATACAGCAAGGAGGTAACATTTACTACATCGTCTTTATTGCCGGTTTTGACATCCGCATATATAACTTCAAAATCCTCGAGAAGCGCAACCTGTGGCGGAAATATTACAACAAATGGTGGAACAATAATAACAGCATGTGGTGTTTGCTGGAGCCTCTCAGCAAACCCAACAATAAAAAACAGTAAAACTACAGAAAGAGGAGCAACAGGAATGTTTACAAGTTTAATTACCGGGTTATCTGTTGGGAATACTTATTATTTAAAAGCTTATGCTATAAATAGTGCAGGAACAAGTTATGGTAATGAATTAATATTTGTTATTGATGCAGATGGCAATTTGTATCATACTGTTCGCATAGGTAAGCAAAACTGGATGGTTGAAAACCTGAAGGTTACTAAATTCCGTAATGGAGATCCAGTGCTCAATGCCATTGAGTCTGAAGAACGGAGCCATCATGCAACCGAAACCTATTCAGATTATGATGACCATGAAAATATTTCAAATAAATACGGAAGACTCTACAATTGGTATGTAGTTCATGAAAGTCGCAATATATGCCCGTCGGGTTGGCATATACCGAACGATGCGGAATGGACAACGCTTACTATCTATCTGGGTGGAGAAAATGTAGCGGGTGGAAAAATGAAGCAAACTGACAGCACAATGTGGTTTAGTCCAAACACTGGCGCAACCAATGAGAGTGGGTTTTCAGGTATTCCGGCAGGCGTAAATCGTAATAATACATACTCTTTCAAAGGATCATGCGGATATTGGTGGAGTTCAACTGAATACGATTCAACGTATGCCTGGGGCCGCTATTTATTTAACCATATTACTAAGATATCCAGAAACTACTATGATAAAAGCTATGGCTTTTCCGTTCGTTGTTTGAGTGATTAAATGATATTGTTTATAAATATTATAATGCCGTACCGATGGGTCCTAAAAGGGAGGTCTTAATTATTTACTACCATAGTGCCATCCCGATGGATGCTACCATAATACCGTCCCGATAGGACTTGAAATGGTGATTTTAATTATTTTACTACCATAATGCCGTCCCGATAAAACTTAGAACGGGTCGCGAAGCGTCAAATAAAAATTCCATATATTGATTGGCGGCTGTTTGAATGAAGTCGAGGAACGAGACGGAATGAGTTCCGCCGGTCAGAGTTTTTGGTTACTTTTT
>JANXXY010000443.1 GCA_025350365.1 Bacteroidales bacterium
ATGCGTTTTTGTTCATAAAGCAATTTAATTCTGATAATTGTTTATTAATCATACCGTTTAACTTAATATCTTATAAACCCACCTTTTCCCAGATAATCCATATTTTATGAATTAGTTATTAAATACCCAAATAATAAAATAAATTTTAATAATTTTTTTGTTTTTTAGCCTTGACACTGATAGTTGAAAGCTGAAAAATTAACAGATTCACATTAGAGTATATTAAAACAGGTTGGTTTTCTAAATTGAGAACCAATAATTTAGTTTTATTAAGAAAATATTATTTGGAAATGAATGCGACAATTGGCTTGGTGCATCGTTAATTCCGTAATAACCAGGGCTATTCCATTGAGTCCGGTCGTTAGACCATACCAGAAATAATTGAGAACCGGGGCGATATTCCCAACGAAATACTAAATTCGAACGAAACTGATAAAAATTAAAGTCTGGATTTGCAAACGAGTAAACAACTTTACCATCGTTGTTTTCGTCTATCTGGTAATCGTTTCCTGATAACACTGGATTATCCAATACAGTAAAGCGGTCAGAATAAATTGGAGCTTTTGGATTGTTTATTTCTTTATAATTGGAATATTTACCAACTGACGCAAAAGGACTTCCATAATACTGCAAGGAAATTTCAGGCGTAATATTATAATCAATCCGAAAGGTAAGACCAATGGTTTCCTGATTAATTTTGGCTAAAATATATTTTTTGCAACTATTAACAATCTTAGTATCTACATACTGAAGTTCATCAACATTTTTAGAGTAATTTAAATCCATAGCCAGTTTAAGCGTGTTTATAGGTCGGTAAGATACGCTTGGACCGAACGAATAAAACTTCGAAACATTATTACCAGCTCCGAAAAACCGTGAATTTAACCCGAAAAATAATTTTTTTGACATATCTGTCTTCCAATTCCAGTTCCCTGACCATGTTGCCGGCACTAACATGGCATATCCACCGCGTAACAAACGGGTATCCAATGCTTGTGAAGAATATGTAAGACCAGCTGAAACACCCCACTTATTTAAGAATTCGAAATAAAAATTGGCATTAGCTCCTGAGGAAATATGATTCATACCAAAGTTCCACCTATTATCTTGTACGATACCAATTGAATAGGTTCGGAAAATAGAAACAGGCTTATTTACAAAATACGAGATGTTATTATTCTGAAGAATGACGTCGGCCATTTGCATGAAGCCAATATCATTCAAATCCAAACCAGGTGAACGAAAGCTAACCTCGGTTGAATACCTCCATAATCCTTTGCTTCCTTTCCCAATCTTTATTTTACCTCCGAACCCTGAAAGCTGTGTCAACGCAGTATCATATTGCAAATAGTTTGCATCCTGACGTTGGAAATAGTGGGCTGAAGATGTTTGTAACTCATTTATTGCCTCGCTTTTACCTTTTATATCACTTCCTACAATTTTTGCATTAACATAATATTCTTTGTCCTTCCACTGATGCAACAAATCAAGACCTCCGGTATATGCTTCACGGTTCATAAAATTCAGGTGCGAGTCGCGTATAAACCTGTTGGTTGATGTAAATATGCCACCAAAAACCGTATTACTCTGGTTATAATCCTGTTGAACACGACCCACAAAATAATTTGTAAATGGTTCTGCTGTAATCATTTTGTTTCCTTCGGAGGTATTAACTTCCGCCTGTTCGCGCGCAGTAAAACTCTGCAGAACACCTACGGAAAGCCCATTTGCAGTTTTTCCGCTAAACTTTGCGGCACTCAGAATGGTAGTATTATCGGGCATATTCAGGTATTCTTTGTCATTTAAAGTTGGTGAATAGGAAGGAGCATGACCTATTCGCCTGGAATAAAAGATACTGGCATCGCCAAAATCAAAATCAAAAATATTTTTCCCTTCAAGAAAGAAAGGCCTTTTCTCCTCGTAAAATGTTTCGAACGCCGTAAGGTTCATCACAGAAGGGTCGGATTCGACTTGACCAAAGTCGGGATTTACTGTAAGATCAGCCGTAAAGCTGCTCGACAACCCTATCTTTGCATCCAGACCGAAATTTCCTGATGCTGACTTTCCCTTGTAGGCAAAAGGATTTCCCGGTTCTTTTTTATATGTTTTAAACTTGCCCAATCCGTAAGGCATTAATTCAATTCTTCGTTCCTTCGATAGACCTTTTATGCCATGTATTTCACCAAATAAATAGAGCATTCCGGGACCGGTAGTAGTCTGCGGTTCCCAGTCACTTTCTTCCTGCAGTCTGTCGATCCAGCGCCAGCAATGTAATCCCCAAACTTGTTCTTTCTCACCGCTATATCGTAACTGACTTAAAGGAATCTCCATTTCAACGGTCCAGGCTGAATCCTCCATGGCAGATTTACCGTACCACACAGCATTCCAATTGTAATCAGCAGCCATTGGGTTGGTTAGAATCAAATCGATTTTTTGACCCGCCGCTGTAACATCAAACTCAAAGCCGGTGCGATGATCATGATAACTGTCAAACGTAACTCCCATCATATCACCAGATAATTCATCCCTGCGGCCTGCTTTGCGCAGTATCTTATGCGGTTCGCTATCGAAAGCGCGAATAGCTACATAAACATTTTTATCATCATAAAGTATTTTAAGTTCAGTAGGTTGCGAAGGCTTAGCTCCTTCGTTAGGAATCCATTGTGTAAAATTTCCTGACCATTCACCGGTTTTCCAGCAATCGTCGTCCAAAACTCCATCTATTTGAGGTTTTACTGTTGTTAACCGTACCGTACGATAAGTTCTCACAGGCTTTTTAACATCTTGTTTTTTAGTAGAATCGTCCTTACTGAAATCGAAACTTGGAAGTGTTGCTGTATTCGCATCAAAATATACCGAAACAATAAAAATCAATACAGCAGATAGTCTAATGTTAATCATATAAAAAATTCTTGAATCAAATTTGTTAGTATCTTAAAGCCAGCTTATAAATTAAGTTATCGAAATTTCATCCTTCCTGCACCCTATTTTCTGAGATCAAATTAGTTAAACGAACAAACTCAGCAACACTAAGTTGCTCTGGCCTTTTTTGAAAAAGAGGATCAGTAATAGTTCCATTGGTGAGACCTTTTAATGAATTATGTAACGTTTTTCGTCGTTGGTTAAATCCATTTTTTACCACATTAACAAACAACCGCTCGTCACAATCCAGCGCAAGAGTTTGATTTCGTGTAAATCGAATAACTGCCGATTTAACTTTTGGGGGAGGCGCAAAAACATGCTCGTGCACAGTAAATAAATATTCAATTTTATAAAAAGCCTGAAGTAACACGCTCAAAATGCCATAGGTTTTACTCCCTGGAGGAGCAGCAATACGCTCTGCAACTTGTTTTTGAATCATTCCAACAACCTCTAGTATCAGGTTTCTGTTTTCAAGAACTCTAAAAAAGATTTGTGACGAAATATTATATGGAAAATTACCTATCACTGCAAAAGGTGTTTCAAAAACTCCG
Organism: Bacteroidales bacterium; assembly: GCA_025350365.1. Taxonomy (GTDB): domain Bacteria; phylum Bacteroidota; class Bacteroidia; order Bacteroidales; family JAAUTT01; genus JAAUTT01. The sequence goes on from JANXXY010000443.1 coordinate 3,474, forward strand.
GTAAACGGCATTTTTAGGAAATCTCCATAAATAATTCTACCCGCCATTGTGGGTAAATTTGATTCAAGATATGTAATCGACTCCTTATCAATTTCGATGGCATAAGTAACATAAGATGTTTGCTCTATTAGAATTTTTGTAAGAACTCCCATTCCCGGGCCAACTTCCAGAACATGTTCTATTCCATGAGCTTGCAGGCTGGCTACAATTTTACGGGCAATATTCTGGTCTTTTAAAAAATGCTGACCAAGGCTTTTTTTTGGCGTTACGTATGACATCTATTTCATTTTAGTGTCGCAAATTAGGTAGAAATCATCAATATTTTACCGATATCTGTATTAGATTTGTTGATTATTTATTTGAACCCGGCAATACTATTTCGGAATGGCTTACAATTTTGATGAGATAATTGAAAGAAACGGCACCAACTGCCTCAAATACGACGGCAAAGCAAAATACTTCGGCAGCAATGATTTACTGCCCCTCTGGGTAGCGGACATGGACTTTCGAACTCCCGACTTTATTATTAACGCGTTAAAGAGGCGTCTTGATCATGAAATACTTGGATATTCCCTTAAACCCGATAGTTTCTTCAACTCTCTGGTTAACTGGGTTGACAGACGTTTTAACTGGCAAATAAAAAAAGAATGGATCAGTTTTACGCCAGGTGTTGTTTCAGCTTTGAATTTTAGTGTTTTATCATTCACTAAACCAGGCGATAAGGTTATTATTCAAACGCCTGTTTATTTTCCATTTTTTACAGCCATTACGGACCATGGTCGACAAATAGCAGTAAATGAGCTTATTTATAAAGATGGTAACTATTCGATGGATTACGATGGACTCCGTTCTCTTATTGATGAAAAAACCAAACTTTTAATTTTATGCAATCCTCACAACCCCGTTGGTAGAGTTTGGCGAAAAGACGAGCTTCAAACCATTGCTGATATTTGTCTGGAAAAAAATATCACCATCCTTTCCGATGAAATTCATTCAGACCTTATACTTCCTGGTCATAAACATTTTCCATTAGCCAGTTTGTCAGATAAAATTGCTGCTATTACCGTTACGCTTATGGCTCCCAGTAAAACATTTAATATGGCCGGACTGGCAAGTTCGGCAGCGATAACGTCAAATCCTGATCTAAAACGTCAGTTTGAAAAAATTCCGAACAGCATGCATATCAGCAGTGGCAACCTATTTGGAATTACAGCATTCGAAGCAGCATATACTCATGGCGATATCTGGTTACACGAGTTGGTTCTTTATCTTGATAAAAACCTTACTTTTATTGAACAATTTATCAACGCCAACATACCATCAATGAAAGTAGTGCGAGCCGAAGGCACCTATTTGGCGTGGCTCGACTGTACTAATTTAGGCATGAATGACAAAGACTTACGTGATTTTTTTATTCACAAAGCAAAAGTAGGGCTCAATTCCGGTACTGATTTTGGATCGGGAGGGGAAGGTTTTATGAGAATTAATTTTGGTTGTCCAAAATCAGTTTTAGAGAAAGGTTTAACACGGATTGAGGCCGCAATAAAGCAAAAATAGAAAATATTAAAAAATTATATGGTAATCTGCATCCATTAATCTAAAACATGTAATTTTAAAAAAAGCTGAATATTTTGTAAGAAAGCTGAAAAATCAATGGTACATTCACGAATAGAAACTTTTAGCACAAAATGAACAGAAAAATTTCAATGAAAATTGCGGCAAAAATCGGTTTAGGGTTTGGTCTGCTGACTCTCGCCCTCATTATCAATGCTGTTCTTATCAATAATGTTTTGAATAAGAGTCGACAGCTCAACCAACAAATCAGCACTGTGTATCAGCCATCTGAGGCAATGTTAATTAAAATGCACGATCTGATTAGCAGCTCGCAAATGCTTGTGAAAAGCTGGGTGTTCATTGATAAAGTTGCGAATACACCCGATAAGATTAAGCTTACTGACCTTCACAACACAGTTTTTCCTAAACTTAAACGGGATCTTGCTAAAATTACCGACCAATGGGAGGATATAGATCGACTTGAATATGAAAAAATTGTTGTACAAATTTCCGATACGTTATTCAAGCTCCACCATGCCATCATTTACCAATTAACAAGTATTGAACAATATAACGATCCGAATGTGATGTTCAATATTATCGGTCTTATTTCCGACAAAGGAGAAATAATTGTAAGAACTTCTTCTGCCCTGCTAGGATTAAAAAAAATCATCAAACATCAGCAGGAAAATGTTTTGGCAGCACGCGTGGAAATGGACAACTCTTTAAAGAATCTCAAAAATTTCATTATCATTACCTGTATTGTATTGGTATTTACTTCTCTTATACTAGCCTTTTTTACAGCACGTTCGCTAGTTGTGCCAATCCAGTACATCAAGGGAATTCTTTTATCGATGAGTAAAGGGTTACTACCAAACGAAAAAATAAAGGAACGAAGTGATGAAATTGGTGAAATGTCGAAGGCTCTTAACGAACTAGTTATAGGGTTGAAAGCTATCTCAGGTTTCGCTCTTGAAATAGGAAAGGGCAATTACGACACTAAATTTAAACCACTAAGCGACAGAGATGTGCTTGGTAACTCGCTTTTAAGGATGCGCGACGATTTAAAGGCAGCAAACATAGAAGATGCTAAACGCAAAATAGAGGACGAGCAGCGCAATTGGGCTACCACAGGAATTGCCCGTTTCAGTGAAATTCTGCGGCAAAACAACGATAAACTTGAGGCGCTTTCCTTCAACATAATAAGTAATCTAGTAAAATACCTCAGCACCAATCAGGGAGGAATTTTTATCATTAACAACAACGATAAAACCGATATTTTTATTGAATTAGTTGCTTGTTATGCTTACAATCGGCAAAAATTTCTCGAAAAACGAATTGAAACGGGTGAAGGTCTAGTTGGTAGATGCATTCTCGAAAAGGAAACCATTTATTTGACTGATGTTCCTGAAAATTATGTAAAAATCACTTCGGGGATGGGGGATGCAAATCCGAGAAGTTTATTACTGGTTCCTCTTGAAATGAACAACGAAGTATTTGGAGCAATTGAAGTTGCCTCGTTTGATGAAATACATAAATATCAGATTGAATTTGTTGAAAAAATAGCCGAAAGTATTGCCTCAACGTTATCGGCAGTAAAAATTAACATGCAAACCACCAAGCTGCTCGAACAATCGCGAATACAAACTGAGGAACTGGCTTCGCAGGAAGAGGAAATGCGCCAAAATTTGGAAGAACTGAGGGCTACTCAGGAACAATCGTCGCGCAAGGAACACGATTTACAAATTGCTCTTGAAGATATGCAGGATAAACTGAAGCCAAAACCGGCGTAATTATATATCAAGCCATGTTAATTTAAATCCATATGCTGCAACCATTTCTTCGGTTGCCGTTTTTTGGAGACTTAAACCCAAATAATAGCCTCCGCCGCCTGCCCCAAGCAATTTAAGGTAGAAGTAGCTTGTGTCCAAGCCTTGCTGCCATAAGGGGGCTAAAAAAGCCGGAATCATTTCATTAAAATACTTCAGCTGCATCACCGAAATTGCCTCCATGTATTGTTCCATGTTGTCTGATGCTTCATTTCCCAATTTTTCATCATTAATCTCATCTATTAATGAGTTTACAACAGATATATAATTCGACTGAAAATCATTTTTAAATTCTGATTTGTAACACTTTGTCAAAAACTTTTCAACTAATAGACCGGTATTTCTCGATGAACCTGAATCAACTAAAAACCAATTTCCTTTTAGTAGGTGAACAGAATGAAGGATAGATATTTTTTTTTGCCGAATCAATAATGGCTTACCTACCAGACAAGCCAAAGGGTCGAGCCCGGAACTTTTTCCATGAAAAAACGCTTCCATGGACGAGAAAAGACTTTTGTGAAACAACAGATTATCAGTTAAATCATAAATGGGATGGTGATTTTTTCCATACACTTTACAAACCGCAGCACATACAACACCCGAACTTCCCACCCCATATCCAATTGGAATATCGGATAAAAGATATAAACCGTCCTTAATATCTAGTTTAAATCCGATAATGTCTATTTCTGAAGTAATAGATTCACTTTTTTCGAGGAATTCAGCAAATCCATGCAATACTTTATTTGATTTACGTGAAATTTCAGTAACCGATGCATTGCCAATAAAATCGAACTTTGCCGAAAAACGAGTCAAAGGGATGGTTAATGCCGCTCCACCGAGCAAAATTCCATACTCGCCGAATAACATTAATTTCGCATAAGTAATTCCATAATCCTGAACCATGCAGTTAATTTTAAAAGTATAGCTTCATTTTTTAAATCAGGGTTGTCTGGTTTTGAAAGTTCAAACGATTTTTAAAAGTACGTTCGGTTCCTAGATAAGCTGCTTAGGACCGTCACCTATAAAATCGTGAATAACTCTTCCACCTTCACAGAATTGAACCAATTCCGATTGAATAAACTCATGAACCTGATCTTTATAAATGGCTGGATAAATCATATGAATATTGGGTCCGGCATCGAGTGTGAAACAAACAGGAATTCCACTTCGGCGTCGATAATCTTTTACTTTTTCGATGACAGAGAGTGTGGCAGGTTGAAGTAAAATAAACGAATCGGACGAAGACATCATTAATGCATGAAGGCTCATGGCTTCGTTTTCAACTATTTTCACAAAGCCATCCATGTCACCAGACTGAATAATCCTTATAAGACTTGACATATTATCCCGCACCTGCTGATATCTGGCCGATGCATATGGGTGATATTTCATAAGTTGGTGACCGGCGCTGCTCGACACTGTTTTTCTGGCCGATGAAACCACCAATATTGAGTCGTGCATATCTGTTAACAAAGGATGCACGTCGTACGGAAAAGGCACTCCGTATAAATTTGAACTATCATTATAATCAACCGTTTCGCCCCAAACAACATACCCACCATAAACCGACCGGCAAGCACTCCCCGACCCCAGTCTTGCCAGATATGAAGCTTTTTGATAAAAATTCATCGTTCCCGAAACAGCGCCATTCAATTGTTTTTCAATAGAACAAAAACACAAAGCCAGAGCGCTAAATGCTGAGGCAGAAGAAGCAATTCCGGCCGAATGCGGAAAGGTGTTATGTGATTGAATATTCATTCGCACTTGCGAAATAAACGGAATATCGAATATCAGGTTTTTGATATACCCGCTAATACGTTCTTCAAATGAAAATTCAATAGCATTAGAAAATGCAAATTGTATTTCAGGAGATGTCAATGCCTCGATAAATTCGTATTCTATGGTACTTTCCGTAAAAGCCTGTGATAAAGTAAGACTCAAGGATGGATTTGAAGGCAATTGTCCTTCGCGTTTCCCCCAATACTTTACCAGGGCAATATTGGACGGACTTCGCCACGATACTTTTCCGAACAAAGCTCCGGTACCATGGCTCATTTTAAAAGGCTCAGACATGTCTGTATTTTTTTGTCCCAAGTAAATTTAAGCAGTATATGCGTTTTAAAACATATTAATAACAAATAAGTTTGGGAAATGCACTTATTTGATAGGACTTAATTCATTTTGAATAAATACAGTAAGCGAGGCAGCATGAGCCTTTGTTTTTTTGATCAGGCTATTTAGTTCCGGGGAATTTCGATCCGTTACCGGAATCAATGTTTTGCCCTCGCCCCAGCGATATAATAACGGCTTGTCATCGGCAATAACACATCCCTTGCTGTTCATGCCCACTTTAAAATCGTTCACCGCGTAAAAAACATCACTCGAATCGTTAGTAAGCAAATTATTCCCCGATTTCAAATAGGCTGTATTTTGCAAAGCAAGATTGAAAATTGTTGGGAATATATCCTTATGCGATCCGAAACGATTAGGGTCAAATTTTCCTTTGCGATATTTTTCTGGTACATAAATCACTAATGGCACACTCAATTTTTGCAGGAGATGGCTATCAGTAAAATCGAACAATGCTAACGAGTTGTGATCGCCTGTGGCCACAACAATCGTATTTTCACCCAACGGACTCTCTTTTATATGTTTAATAAATCTTCCCAAACAGTCGTTTGCATACTGATAATTGGTTAAATTCTTCGTTGCGATTGTCTGGTCGCACCGCAACACCTTACGAATACTGTCCGGGATGAATACCGGAAAAGGCTTGTAAGTTTCAGGCAATTCATAAGGTGTATGGTTTGTTGTTGAAAACGCAAAAACAAACTGTGGCTTACCGTGTGTGTTAGAAATCAATTGCATTATTCTATCGAACATAAATTCATCAAAAACACCCCATTCACCCTTGGAGGCTGCCGGAACTTTGGCAAGAATAGTTGCACTGCCTTCAGCATGTTGAAAATATTGTTTTACAATATATTTGTCGAGATTGCGCCAACCTAACTTGGCTCCTGTAACGAAACTTGTTTCGTAACCATTTTTAATAAATGGCAATGCTACAGATGACTCCAGCGATTTGCCCATATATTTGGACTGTGATATAGGTGTAAGCGGAGTGTTTACCATCAATCCTTCCAGTGAATGAATGGTTCCGTTACGACACGAAAGAAAGTTGCGAAATAAATAACAATCGGGTAAAACTGTTTCGAGAGTTCCAAGCAAATTAAGTGTCGGAGAATGCAGATCGAGGTAATAATTGCTCATGCTTTCCATCATAATAAAAACAACATTGGGAGGATTGTTTTTCAGAAAATCATTCGGTGCAGTAGAATCAATCATCGCTGCGAATGGAGACATATTCCCGATGGAATGCCCAAGGTATTGCGAAACGGCATCCGAGGAAGATTGAAATCCATAACGTGATATAGTTTTGTCAATATCAATATCAATCTCAAAATTGCTTCGGTCTGCAAGAGCATCTTTTAGAGAAAAGACGCCATTCATTGTAAGCGAATTCACAAAATTATTTGCCGAAATTACGGCATCATCCTTTTCAATAGGATGCAGGCCTAATGAGCCCCTCATGCCAATGCCAAAAAAAACGAAAAAAATCAGAGTAGCTGCCACCTTTAACCACAATGGACGCATAGTAATCTCCCATTTTAGGTGTGAAATTCGCATTATTAATTATCTTAAGCCTAAAAAACATACTGTTATTGCGATTCCAATACGGACGATTGGGTAATCCGTCCAAACCGAACGCAAAACAGCTTTCGTGTCGTCTTCTATAATGCCAAAAGCCAATAGGTTTAAATGACTTTGGAAAAATTTAAAGAAATAAAAATCAATAATTAATACCCATAACAGGATGAAATAAACCGGAACAGCATAAAAAAACAAAACCCGGTTACTAAAGCTTTCAAGGGCTATAAACTTTTTCGGGACAAAAAGTAAAACGAGCGCAACCAGTATAGGTAAAACCATTACATAAGCCAGCACAATAGTATCATAACGTAACCCAACTATATAAGCAAAAAACAAATCGCGAAGAAAAGGTCGCAAATCAGAATAGCTCCCAAAGCAGGTCATTAACAATACACGAAAAATCATAAACACAAGTACCCCTAAAACATACAATGGAACAATCTTACAAAGAAACCGATTAAATGAGTTAAAATTCATATCACGAATTATTCATTAAACTAACATTCGTGCGAATGTAATAAAATTTCCGAATTGATAAACCGTTAACGTGCCATCTCAGAATATTTAAGAATTGTTCGAAATCCATGCGATTCAAAATAAGACACAACATCATTTTCAGGACTTGATGATGCCGCCATTACAAAATCGCCTCCCCAGGCACCCAGCGATTTTACAACACCGGGAAAATCGGGAAATAGTGTTTGCTTTATTGTGGGTTGTCGCAAAATTTCAGAAAGTATAGTTTCGTGCCGGTCAAGCAATTTTACGAAAAGAGAAAAATCCGCCGTCTTCGAAATTGTTGCGGTAATTTCGGAAATCTGCCGAATAGGCTCCTCTATTGAATTATCATTGCGAATAAAATCACCTAAGCTTTTAGCGGAATCCTGTTTTTTATCCAAATATACAAAATACAAATAATCGCAAAAAGGAGGTGAAAAAACAATTGGTTTCACAGATGGAATTCGGCCTGTTACCTGATAAATAATGGGGGATGAACTTGCTGCACAAGCAATATCATAACCGGAACCCTGTGAAACCTTCCAATGCAGTTGAAACGGATCAATTTCAGCCCATGCTGCCATATTGGCCGTTAATGTTGAACTGGTGCCAAGCCCCCATAACCTTGGAAAATTAGTATCAGTGTCTACTTGAACAGCAACATTGAGAAACGTTGAATTTAAATCCCTGCATGACCTAAGCAGAAATTGTAAACGAGAGGCAATTTCTTGATCAGACGAGGTAATTATCTCCAAATCATTAATCGAGAGTTCTCCAGTAAACCAGGTTTTACCCATTTCTTTTGCATTCCAAACCAGTGTTGATAATTCAGAAATTTCACTAACACGGAGGTTTTGGCCGAATTTTACAGGAATAGCCAGGGCTTTTGCTCCTAAAAGCACCAGATATTCACCGGTGATAAGGAGTTTGCCATGCGAATAAAAATTATAATTATGGATCATTTTTTTCGATGCTGTTCCAGAAACTCCCTTACACCGTTGAAAGAAACAGACTTTTCGGTAAAATACAGCTTTGCATCTGTTATTTCAGCTACTGAAGCCTCCAATTGATTTAAGATATTGGTAAGGTGCATTTTCATGTGTCCTTTTTGAATACCACTTGTAATTAGTGCACGGATGGCCGAAAAATGATTAGCCAAACCAACAGCCGCAATAATCATCATTAATTGCTTAGCATCTGGGCTGCCCAATAATTGCATAGTTCTGGCGGCTAATGGATGCGAGGAGGTTAATCCGCCAACCACACCAATGTTTAAAGGCGCTTCAAATGAAAACATAAAAACGTTGTTGGATATTGAAATATTTGAAAGGGATTTATATTTACCCGACCGGCTTGCATAAGCATGAATTCCGGCTTCAACCGCTCTAAAATCGTTACCTGAAGCAAGCACAACAGCATCAATTCCATTCATAATTCCCTTGTTATGTGTTACCGCGCGATAGATATCACTTTCAGCAATTTTTACTGCTGTTTCAAATTTTTCGACAAAGCAAGAGGCGCTAATCGATTCATCCATACCAGAGAACGCAGATACAGGAGCCTCCACCCAACATTTCACGATACATTCAGGTGTATAATTGGATAGTATGGCCATAATCACGTTGCATTCACCCTGGTGAGCGAAATGTATTAAACAGTATTCCAGCAGTGATCCGGCCATATTTTCAAGCACGGAATTGATGAAATTTGCCCCCATGGAATCAACAGTTTCAAAAGATACGTTTAATCTGAAATAATAAGGAATGTCGGCTGTTCCATCTTCCAAGCAAATATTTATTATTCCGCCTCCGCGTTTTTCCATATTTGAGGTAATCAACCTGGCGTTGGATAGCAAGTATTCGTGCAATGTTAGCCAATGTTGGCTGAGAAGATCACCATTTCCCGAAAATGTAAAATGAACCTGGCCTGTTTTAAGGGTAGAAATAACCTCAGCATGAAATCCTCCGTGGTTTGCCCAGAACTTTGCGGCTGCCGAAGCTGCCGCCACAACGGAACTCTCATCAATAACCATTGGCACATGAAATATTTCGCCATTAATAAGGAAATTTGGAGCAACACTATACGGCAGGTAAAAATTGGTAAGGGTATTTTCGCTAAATCCGTTGAATCGTTCCTG